>DAHWGZ010000009.1:5183-25580 GCA_027335965.1 Acidiferrobacter sp. | reverse complement strand
CAGTATGTCGATTCTTACAGGGCGCCAACAGCAGATTCTGGATTGGATCCGGGGGCAGATCGAGGCCACCGGCCGGCCGCCCACGCGCGCCGAGATCGCTGCCGCCCTGGGCTTTCGGTCCGTCAACGCCGCCGAGGAACATGTGCGCGCATTGGCGCGCAAGGGCGTGATCGTCCTGGCCCCCGGGAGTGCGCGCGGTATCCGTCTGCCGGATCGGCGCGAGGAGGGCATCCCCGTGATCGGGCGGGTGGCGGCCGGCCAGCCCCTGCTCGCGCACGCCCACGTCACCGCCCACCATCAGGTCGACCCGGCCCTGTTCCGGCCGCGCGCGGATTATTTCCTGACGGTGGTAGGCGAGAGCATGCGCGATGCCGGGATTCGGGACGGGGATCTCCTGGCGGTCCACAAGACCCCGGTCGCCCGCGACGGGCAGATCGTCGTGGCGCGATTGGATGATGAGGTGACGGTCAAGCGCTTGCGGCGTCGCGCGGGACAGGTCGTGTTGCTGCCGGAGAACCCGGCCTTTCAGCCGATCGTGCTACGGGATCGCGAGGATTGGGTCATAGAGGGGATCGGGGTGGGGGTGTTGCGCCAGGGCCTGGAGGGCACGCCATGATGACCGGGGCGCGGGCCTGGGAGCGGGTCGGGGTGTACCGGGGGGCGCTCCCAGGCCCGGCCGTCGTCATGTCCACGGGTTTCCCGGCGCTCGACCAGTGCCTGGGGGGAGGTTGGCCGGTCGGCGTGCTGACGGAGTTGCGTGCCGGCCGGATGGGTATCGGTGAGATGCGTCTGCTGCTGCCGGCGCTGGCGGCCTTGAGTCGCGAAGGCCGACTGATCTGGGTGGCGCCCCCCTACGGACCCTATGCCCCGGCGCTCGTCGCCCACGATATCGTGCTGGATCATGTGATCGTCGTGCGCCCGAAGACTCACAAGGAGGCCTTGTGGGCGGTCAGTCAGGGGCTTTTGAGTCCCGCCGTCGGGGCGGTGGTGAGTTGGTTTGGCGATATCCATGAGCGGGAGTTCCGCGCCCTGCAGCGACACGCCGCCCAAGGGGGGCATTGGGGCTTTTGTTTCCTGCCCCGGGACCTCGCGCCCAAGCCGTCGCGCCTGCGTCTTGTCTTGGAGTCCGCGCCAGAAGGCGTGCGCATCACGCTTGCCCGCAAGGCCGGGCGCCCGGTGGCGCCGCTTGTCGTTGCGCTCTAGTCCGGGACCTTTCCATGCTGTGGCTGGCTGTGGTCTTGACGGCGTTACCCTTGGAGGTGTTCGCGGCGCGTCCGGCGCCGTTCGCGGTGGCCGAGGACAAGGTCTTAGTCGATTGCGATGCGCAGGCCCGGGCCCAGGGCCTCGCGCCCGGCCTGTCCGTGGCGCAGGCCTGCGCCTTGTGCCCGTCGCTATCGCTCGGGGCCCGTGACCGGGCCGCCGAGAGCGGCCTTCTGGAGGGGCTCGCGGCCTTTGCCTATGGCTTTAGTCCCTGCGTGGTCCTGCGCGCCGATGGGGTGTTGATGCGGTTTACCGATCAGGCGAGCCCGGTGGGTGATCCGCACCGGATCGTGGCGCAGGTGACGCGCGGCCTGGAGGATGCGGGATACGCGTTCGAGATCGCCATGGCACCGACCGCCGCCCTGGCGTGGCTATGCGCGCGCTCGGCGATGCGTTGCGTATGGACGGTGAAGGACCCGTGGCGCCTTGCGATACGTGCCTTGCCCCTGGCGGGGCTTTCCCTGGTGGGCGAGGCGCGTGCCGCCTGCCAGGCCCTCGGGCTTGCGCGGGTGGGCGATCTCCTCGATCTGCCGCGCCCAGGTCTTGCCCGCCGCTTCGGCCGGGAGACCGTCTGGCTCCTCGAGGGGCTCATGGGGGAGCGTCCGGAGATCGAGGATTTCTGGGTGCCGGCGCCGTGGTTCAGGCGCAGGCTTTCCTTTCCCTACCCGGTGGAGACGGACGAGGCCCTGGCGTTCGCGTTGGCGCGGATCGTGCGTGAATGGGTCCTGGTACTGCGCGCCCGGGAGGCGCGCGTGGCGGGATTTACCGTCGAGATGAGTGGCGAGGACGGGAGCCTGCGCGCGGAGGCGTTTACATTGACGCGCCCGGAGCGGGATGGACAGGCGCTGATGCGTCTCATGCGGGAACGGCTGCGGGGTTTCCGGCCGGGGTCGGCGATAACCGCGGTGACGGTATCGGCCCCCCTGATAGCCTCGACCGAAGGCAGCCTGCCCTTGTGGCGCGACCGGCAATGGTGCGAGCAGGACTTCCGGGGGCTCGTGGACAGGCTGCAGGCGCGGCTAGGCCACGAATCGGTGCGCGTGTTGTCTCTCCATCCGGATCACCGCCCGGAGCGCGCGACCCGGGAGGGCCCCTGGCCGCCACGCGCCCCGGGAGGACGGCTTCATGCCCTGGCCGGCCGCCCGATATGGCTCATGGATCCCCCTGAGCGGCTGGACGTTGCGCGCGGGGCGCCGATGTTTCATGGCCCCTTGCGTCTCACGCAAGGACCCGAGCGGGTGGAGACGGGGTGGTGGGACGGGCCCGTGGTGCGCGATTACTTCGTGGCGGTCAATCCCGGCCACGAGTCCCTCTGGGTATTCCGCAGCGCGCGCGGCGAGTGGTTCCTGCACGGCTACTTCGCATGACCGCCTACAGCGAGCTGCATTGCCTGAGCCATTTCAGTTTCCTGCGCGGTGCCTCCGCCCCGGAGGAACTCGTGGAGCGTGCTTGTGCCTTGTCTTATCGCGGGCTTGCCATAACGGATGAATGCTCCCTGTCCGGCGTCGTGCATGCCCATAGGGCCGCGAAGGACCGGGGGCTGCATCTGATCGTGGGCTCGGAGATTACGGTTCGGGAGCGGTTGAAGTGTGTGGTACTGGTGGGCTGCGCGCGTGGATACGCGGAGCTTTCCGAGCTCATTACGCGTGGCCGGCGGGTGGACAAGGGGGACTACGATCTTGGCATCGCCGATATCGGCGCGCTCGCGGATTGTCTCGTGCTCTGGTGCCCGGATGCCGGCGAGGACCGCGATCCGCTTGCGGGCGCGCTCGCGCGGGCCTTGGGTGCGCGGTTCTGGATCGCCGGGGAATTGCACAGGACGGGGATCGATGATCGCCACAAGGAGCGGCTACAGGCCCTGTCGGCGCGCCTGGGAAGGCCGATCGTGGCTTGCGGCGACGCGCACATGCATAAGCGCGGGCGCCGTGCCCTGCAAGACACCATGACCGCCATTCGCGCGAAGACGACCGTGGCGGAGGCCGGGTGGACGCTGTTTTCGAACGGCGAGCGGCATCTGCGCGACATCCCGACATTGCGCGCCCTCTATCCGGAGGCGTGGATCGAGGAAACGCAGGTCGTGGCCGAGGCCTGCCGTTTTTCCCTGGACGACCTCCGTTATCACTATCCGCGCCAGGGTCGCAGTCCGCGCCATTCCCTGGGGCAATTGATCCGCTTGACGCGCGTGGGTCTTGCGGCGCGCTATCCGCAAGGCGTGCCGGATTCCGTGCGATCCCTGGCGCGCCACGAACTTGCCCTCATAGGCGAGCTCGCCTATGCCGATTATTTTTTGACCGTCCATGATCTCGTGCGCTTTGCCAAGGACCGCGGCATCCTCTGCCAGGGGCGGGGGTCCGCGGCCAATTCCGTGGTCTGTTATGCCCTGGGCATCACCGCGGTGGATCCCGCGCGCCTCGAGGTCTTGTTCGAGCGGTTCATTTCGCGCGAACGCCACGAGCCCCCGGATATCGACATCGATTTCGAGCATGAGCGGCGCGAGGAGGTCATTCAGTATTTGTATGAGCGTTATGGGCGTGAGCACGCCGCCATGACGGCGAGCGTCATCACGTATCGAACGCGCAGCGCATTGCGCGATGTCGCCAAGGCCCTGGGTTGCGAGGCCGCGCTCGTGGATCGCCTGGCGGGATTGCTCGGTTGGTGGGAGGGGGTCGATGTCCTGGAGGAACGCTTGGTCGAACATGGGTATGACGTGCGCAGGCCGCCCTTTCGCCCGCTCATCGCCTTGGTGCGGGAATTGGCCGGCCGCCCCCGTCACCTCTCGCAGCATACCGGGGGCATGGTGCTGTCGCAGGAGCCCCTGACGCGGCTCATCCCGATAGAGCGGGCGGCGATGCCCGGCCGGACGGTGCTGCAGTGGGACAAGGACGATCTGGAGGCGCTTCGCGTCATGAAGATCGATTGCCTGGGGCTTGGCATGTTGACGGCGCTGCAAAAGGCCTTTGCGCTCATGCGCGAGCACGGGCTCGGCCCCGGCGCGCTGGGCGAGATACCGGCCGAGGATCCCGCCGTCTACGAGATGGTGTCGGCCGCCGACACGGTGGGCGTCTTTCAGATCGAATCGCGCGCCCAGATGGCGCTTTTGCCGCGTCTTAGGCCGCGCACCTTCTATGATCTCGTCGTTCAGATCGCGATCGTGCGCCCCGGGCCGATCCAGGGGAATATGGTCCATCCTTATCTGCGCCGGCGGCAGGGGCGCGAGGCGGTATCCTATCCGAGCCGCGAGATCGAGGCGGTCCTGGGCCGGACGCTCGGGATACCGCTCTTTCAGGAGCAGGTGATCAAGCTCGCGGTGGTCGCCGCGGGTTTCTCGCCGGGCGAGGCCGATGAGTTGAGACGCGCCATGGGGGCCTGGAAGCGCGACGGGGACCTGCAGGCCTTCAAGGGGCGCTTTCTGGGCGGGATGGCCGCGCGCGGCTATGGCGAGGACTACGCCCACGACATCTATCGCCAGATCCACGGCTTCGGGGCCTATGGCTTTCCGGAGTCCCATGCCGCGAGCTTCGCGCTCCTGGCCTATGCCAGCGCCTGGCTCAAGTGCCATGTCCCCGATGTCTATTTGTGCGCCTTGTTGAACAGCCAGCCGCTCGGTTTCTATGGGCCCTCGCAACTCATAGCCGATGCGCGGCGTCACGGCGTGCGGGTGTTGGCGCCGGATGTCCGCGTGAGCCAGGTCGCCACGGTCCTGGAGATGCGCGCCACCGGACGGGCCGTGCGTCTCGGCCTCGGTCTCGTGGGAGGGCTTACACGCAAGGGCGCCGAGCGGCTTGCGCAACGGCCCGCGCCGGAGCGCCCTTCGTGGCCGGCCTTGGCGCGCGCCGCGTCCCTGTCACGGGCCGATGGCTGGCGTCTGGCGCAAGGCGGGGCCCTGGATGGCATCTGCGGGTCGCGGCCGCAGGCTTTGTGGGAGAGCCTGGCCACCCAGGCGCCCTTGCCGCTGTTCGCGGACCCCGAGGAGGCGCGGCGCTGGCGACGTCCGGGATCCCATGCCGGGGATGTGGTCGCCGATTACCAAGCGATGGGCCTTTCCCTGCGCGGCCATCCGGTGGGGCTTGCGCGCGGACGCCTCGCGTCTTGCGCCCTATCGATCGCGGCCCTCGGGGGCGTGAGGCCCGGCGCGACCGTGACCATTGCCGGGCTCGTGGTAAGCCGCCAAAGACCGGGTTCCGCCAAGGGCCTGATGTTCTTGTTGCTGGAAGACGAGACCGGCACCGCCAACGTCATCGTATCCCCGGAGACGGCGCAGCGGTTTCGCGTGCTGGTCCTGCGGTCCGCCCTGGTGCTCGTCAAGGGCGTGCTGGAACGTACGCCTGACAAGGTCCAGCATATCCGCGCGCGGGAATTTGCGCGGATGCCGGCCTGATGCCGTCCGAGGCGTGGAGCGACGGAAGGCTCACCGCGATGAAGCACGAAGCGCGCGCCATACCGCAAGGTCGACGGGGGCCGTTCATAGGATTCCCAGCTCGATCGCCTTCTTGATGCAGGCGCGCCGATTCGGCAGGCCCATCTTGATGCGTATCGCGTCGAGATGTTCCTCCACGGTCTTTATCGATATGCAAAGCGCGCCGCTGATCTCCTTATAGCTCATTCCATGGGCAAACAGCGCCAGCACCTCGCGTTGGCGGATCGTGATGCCGCCAAACGATATCCTGTTACCCACAAGGCGCCCGATCTCCCGCGCAATCGATCGCGCCAAGGCCAGCTTTTCGTGGACCGGACCCTCGGGCGCCGAGATGTCGAGGCATCCAATGAGCGTCCCATCGGAGTTCACGACCGGGGCCGCCACGCACGTCCAGTCATGGAACATGCGACAGAGGTGCTCCTCGCCCTTCAAGATGACCGAACCCTGTGCCGCCAAGGCGAGCGCCACGGCATTGGTCCCGGCGCTGTCCTCGGCCAGTGACGCCCCTGCCCTGAGGCCTATGATGGCGGCAGCGGACACGATCTCCGGGCGCGACCATAATCCCAGTATGCGGCCTACACCGTTGGTGAAAATAAAAAGATCGCTGGCCTCTTTTATGTCACCCATGTACTCCCTGATGACCAGCTGCCCATAGGTGACCAGTTTGCCATTCTGCTGGAGAAAATTCCGGGTTTCTCCCTCCCCGAGGATATCGTCTATGTGTCGCTTGTTCTCGCACACCTCGAACGTTCGGCAGCGTTCATAGGAGGCGGTGAGCACGCTTTGCGGGACGATATCCGGGGCGTCCGCGGTCTGTAGGTATCGAATGGTATTCCACATGTTATCCCCCCGATTGCGCGTATATGACGATATCCGGGCATGGGAGGAACCGCGCCATCGTGGTGTCGGTACCGCATATCTTCCTATGCCCCTTCATGGGACAGGCCTTGGGGCCGCGCGCTTACTATCGTGGCCGGAAAATAGGGAGTCAACCTGCAATAATAGTCAGGCAGGATAATGAGACTATCCAAAATACCGGTACATGGCAGCCGCCCATCATGCCGGTCCCCCCGGATTTTACCCGTGCCTCCCCATCAGGGAATGCGCGAATCTTCTGTAAAGATCCAAAGGCGGCAAAGACGTCTTTTATCCGCGGCCGGCAACCGCTTTATGCGCGCCTCGAGGCGGCTTGCCTGCGAGCGGTCCGGGCAGCTCGTGAAGGCCAGCATGCGCCGCGGCTTGTTCATGCGCGTAAAGGCCGCGCCGCGGCCGCTGACATGTTCACGGAACCGGCGGGCGACATCCGTGGTGATCCCGGTGTAGAGGCGATCATTGGCGCATTCCAGGATATAGACAAACCAGGGTGATGACATGCGACGGTCTCGATTCAGTCGTGCGCCTGAGGCTTGGGCGCGCGCCTGCGAATCTTGCGCCAGAAGAGGGGGGGCGGCAAGGCCGCGGAGCTCTTGACCTGCATCAAGGCATGTCGGCGGCCCGATCTGAAAAAGTGCCGCGTAAACGGGACCCTGCGACGCGCTCGATGCGAGCCCCGCGAATTCCAGGGGCTCGGGGACGTCATGAAGGCCGATACCGGGGGTATGCATGGAGATCATGGTGGGAGAGGCGCGCGTCGCGACCGATGACGAGGGTTACTTGATCGACCCCGGGGACTGGAACGAGTCCGTGGCCGAGGTCCTGGCGCGCTCCGAGGGCCTCGCCCTGGACGGCGACCATTGGGACGTCATCCGCTTCGTGCGGGCGTTCTTCGACGAGCACCAGGTGATCCCGGATGCCCGGTTCGCGATCCGTCATCTGGCCGAGCGCGGCATGGGCGCCAAGGCCCGCGCGCGCCTCTTCGAGCTGTTCCCCTACGGCTATGTGAAGCAGGCCTGCAAGGTCGCCGGCATGCGCAGGCCGCGCGGCTGGAGCACCGGTTAAGGCAATCGCGTCTCCACGAGGGTCTCGGCCGGCCCCGCTCCGCCGCGGGGCCCACGGTCCCGCCCGTCTCCGGGGGTCCGGGCTTTTGGGGTGATCTCCTGAGCCCGTTGCGCTCGAGGCCCGCCAGGGCGGATCGTGGCGCGCCGGTCCACCCATGGCGGGTGGCCGTCGAGGGCTCGCCCCGCCGGGGGGCCGCGTCACCATCCTGGTGACGCGCTCTCCCAAGATGGTGACACCACGATCCGGCGTTCCCCGGAATACCCGGAAAATCCCAAGGAAATCCCCAGGAAATCCCGGATTGTCCTGCTGGCGCGGGTTTTGCTGATGGAGTGAATAGGGGGCGCGGCGACGGAATCATGGGGTCGCCGGCCATCCCGATGGATGGCCGTCGGAAGGGGCCGTGGGATGCCGGGTCCCCGACGGTGAAGCGGCCAGGGGCGCCATAGCAGGGCCACACGCATAAACGGGGGTGATGTCGTGGAGTTTTTCAAGAAATCGCTGGATCCCATAGTCGCGCTGGCGATCATTGCGGTATTCGACATTTTTCTGTTTCAGATCGTCGGCGCGTGGACCGTGGGCGGCGGCGAGACGATGATCGCGGGTTTGTTCGTAAAGGCCTTGGTCGGCGCCAAGGAGATGAACCGCATCCCGTTCTGGCACATGGTGTTCAAGCCGACGTGGGCCTATTGGAAGATCTACATCAGTCTCGGCATGGGATTCGGCGCGCTCGTGAGCGCGATCCTGAGCAAGGAATTCTACTGGCGGGTCCCGAAGCATCTGTCGGAGTGGGTGATGATCACCATCGGCGGCCTGCTCATGGGCATCGGCATTCGCCTGTCCTTCGTCTGTAACGTCAGCACCTTTCTCGGTCTCACGCCGGAGATGAACCTGGGCGGCTACTTGGCGGTAAGCGGCCTTGTGATCGGCGCGTGGGTCGGGACGTGGGTGTACAAGAAGATCCTGGAGGCCTGACCGATGATTACCGTAGACGGCCAATGCCTGGCGGCTTTCGTTTTTGGGACCACCGTCGGGGTGCTCGTGCAGCGGTCGCGCTGGTGCAACACCGCGGCCTTGCGCGACGCCATGCTCTTCAAGAGCTACCGCAACACCAAGGCCTTGCTGGTGGCGATGATGATCCTGACCGTGGGCTTTACGGCCATGATCAGTTTCGGTAACGGCAATCCCATGCGCTTTGATGTCGGGATCAACCAGTTCGTCGGACTGTTCCTGTTTGGCATCGGCATGGTCTTCGCGGGCGCCTGCACGGTGTCATCGTGGGTCAAGACCGGCGAGGGCAATATCGGCGCCTTGTGGGCCCTGCTGTTTCTCATCGTCGGCCTGTTCCTCTCCTCGCTCATGTGGTCATTCTCCTACTGGCCGCTCGCCGGACAGACGATGACCGGACACGCGAATGCCGCCGGCCTGCAGTTTGGCTGGGCGGATGCCCTGACCTTGCAGCGCGATACCGGGATTCCCGCGATCTTTTTCGGCCTCATCCAGACCGCCGCGCTCTACGCCTTGTATCGACGCATCTTGAAACGCGAGAGCGCAACCCTCGCGGCGGAGGGCGAGGCCAAGCCCGCGGTGGCCGCGCCCATGGCGACCGTGTCGCCGACGCTCGCCAAGACCGCCGACGACGCGGGCGACGCGTCCGCCGCCTTACCTACCTTGGGAGATTGATGTCATGGGCCTATTCAACCGTAAAGCCGCTCCAACCACGGTCGCCCCGGTGGCGCCCGCCGGGCAGGTGACCTTGGAGGACGGGAACACCTACACGATAAGTCGCGTGGTCGACGTGCTCGGGGATTCCTGTCCACGTCCACAGCTCATGACCAAAAAGGCCTTGAACGAGGCCGCGTCGGGGGCGGTGATAGAGGTCAAGGTGGACAATCCGACGTCCATGGAGGCCTTGCCGACGGTCATGGCGGCGGTCAACGGCACGCACCTCGGGACCATCAAGGCCGATCGTTACTGGCGCGTCTTCGTGCGCAAGAACTAGGGAGGGCGCGCCATGCTTCCTGTCGGTCAAAAGCAGATGTTGACGTTGGCGTTGCTGGCCGGTGCCATGACCATCGGCACCTTCGTGTACATCCTGGCCATGCCTCCGGCCTATCTGCACCGCACGCGCGATGGCGTCGCGTATTTCACGCCGCCCGTCATCGACCCCGTCAGTGGCAAGCCGCTGAACGTGGATCGGCTCGCCCAGTACTATAAGGGCAACGTGGCCGCCGGCGTCTATGCCGTGGAAAAGCCCGCGATCGCAAAGACCGCCGGGCACTAGGAGGACTTATGGATCTGAACATCCCGACGATTGCGCAAATCGTCATGTTCGTCGTCATGATGTATGTGCTCTATGTGGCCCTGACCACCGATGTGTTCTAGGGGCGGGGAGGCCTTATGACCGTGAAAGACATGCTGCATGGGGTGACCCTGCCGGACGCCGGTTGTGCGCCGCCGGCCCAGGTGCAGGCCACTGCCGCCACGGGCGGCGGGAATATGACGCCGGGCCAGATCCTCCTCTATTGCGGTTCGTGCCTCGCTTTGGTGGCGATCGGCATATCATTTCTGATGCGCGCGGCCTCGGTGTCGCCGGAGACGATGAAGCGCTCGGAGACCCCGCAAACCATGGGTCGGTTTGCCCCCATTCCGATGGGCGGCCTGTATGGCACCGTAACGGTCCGCGAGCTCGTCAATTACTACATCCAGAATCCGCCGCCGGCACGAGGCGGGGCGTTCGTGCCGCGCCTGCCCAAGATCGGAGGCTGCTGACGGTGTATGCCGCGCCGCCTCCGGTGCTCGCCATGGACCATGGGGCGGCGCCACCGGCGCTCGTGGCGCGCTCACGCCTGCCTTGGCCCTTGCCGGCGCATGGCGTGGTCGTGGACACGCGGCGCCGTGGCGCATGCGCGCGCCAGTCGGTGGCGGGCGGCCTGTGCCTGAATCCGCGCATGCTCATGACGGCGCGCGGCCGGCTGGCGAGCTGGCGCAACGTCCGCTGGCTCCTTGGGGCCCTGAAACTGAGCGGCGATGAGACGGCGATCGTGACCGGCGACCGCGCGAGGCGCGAGGATTTCGTGGCCGGCATGCTGTATATCGCCGGTCAAAAACGGGTGGAGGTGGTGACCGATCCGCTGACCGCGTGGCTGGCCCGCCATCCCGGGGCGCGCGGCGCCGGGACGACCCGCGGCGTATTCCGCGAGGCCATCTATACCGCTTGGCCGCGCACGCGGCTCGTGGTGTTGCGCCAGGAACTGGCGGCCCGCCCGCGCGCCGGTGGGGGCGGGTACCTCCTGGTCGATGGACGGTCGCGCGAGCGCTATCGCAAGCCGGGCCACATTCCCGGGGCCAGATCCCTGCCGATGGCCGATGTGGGGCGCGATCGGGCGGCCGTGCATGGCCTGATCGCGACGCGCCGTCCGGTGGTCGCGTACGGCGCCGGACCCTATGGATCGATGGCCTACTTTGCGCGGCTGCGGATGCTGGCGGTGCCCGCGCATGTCTTTACCGGCGGCTGGCGGGACTGGGCCCGCGCGCGCACCGCGCAGACGGGTCTCGGTTGGACCTCGGGATTGTCGGGTCCGGATAAGGCCTTGGCGGTGGCGTCGACGGGTGTCGCCATCATGGCCCTGGTGTGGCGCATGACGAGGAGGCGCTGATGGATATCCTGTTTCTGGTGTCGCAGGCCGAATCGGTGCCCCTGTTGCGCGGTTTTCTGCGCGCTTGCGAGCGCCGCCAGATCGAATGCGGCTGTTTCTTTACCGGTTCCGCCGCGCGGCTCGCGGCCGACCCCAAGGTCATGGCCTTCCTGCAGGCGGGCCTGCGCTCGGCGGTCTGCGAATATTCCTGGGAGCGCTTCGGGCACGGACGATGCCTCATTCCGCTCGGCAGCCAGACCGACAACAGCGCCATGGCCGCCGCCGCGCGGCGCATCGTGAGTCTCTAGGCCATGGGCACGGCGAAGACATTGGTGGTGCTTGGCCGCCGCGACCACACGGAGGCGATGCGCGTGGCCGCCGGCCTGACGATATTCGGTCATGCCGTGCGCCTGATCCTCATGGGGGAGCCGGTCGCCGATACGCCCGAAAACGCCGTGCAGGCGGAAAGCCTCGAGCTCGCCGACGTGCAGCCGGAGACCACGGTCCCCGATCAAGGCCTGCCGTATCTCGACACCGCCGGGCTCGCGAGCGCGCTCGTCGCCGCCGAGGCCGTCATTTCGCTGTGAAGCATCCGGAGGACAATCCCATGCGCATCGTGGTTCTAGAGACGGATCTTTTTCCGGACCGGCGCACCATGGACGAGGCCCTGGCCTATCTGGAGCGGGCGCCGGCCGGGCATCGCCTGTCCCGCCATGACCTGCGCCAGGCCCTCAGCGAGGATGAGTGGGACGCCGTGCTCGATGCGGTCCTTGCGGGCGATGTGGTCGTGACCGTGTGAGATGCGGGGACGACCGCCGCCCCGGGGCGTGAGCGCAGGGCCTGCACGCCGCCTGCGGATGGTTCTGTTCGCCGCCGTGCTCGCGCCGGCGCTGGCGCATGCCGATCGCGCCATGCGCTTCCGGGTGGAGGTGGCGCTGTTGGCGCACGAGACGCGCCAGGCGACCCTGGGTCCGCCGTCCGCGCGGCTTTTCGCGCGCATCCGCAGCGACCTCGGGGTGCTCGGTTTCGAGGCGCGATCCTATTGCGTCCGCGCCGGATGCGACGTGGGGCCGATCAAGGCCCGCATCGGGATTGCCCGCAAGGCCCTGAGGCGCAAGGCGATGGCCACGGCCTGGTCGGAGATGCGCGCGCTGCGGCGACGGTTCCCGGTTGAGCTGCGCGGCCTCCTGCCCCTGCGTCCTTACGGACGGCGCTGGCGCGAGGGTCGTTTTCTGTATGCGCGCCTGTGCGCGAGCTGCCATGCCGCGGCGGGTCCCGACAGTCCGGTCCCCAACCTCTTCGCGCTCGCGCGCCACGAAAGGCCCGCGGATCTCGTCGTGGAGATCCTGGCCGGGGTTCGCGGGACGCGCGCGGTGGGCTATGCCAACCCCTTGAGCGGCCGCGAGGTCGCGGCCCTCGCCGACTATCTGACCGCACCCGCGGTGATGCAGGGGGCATCCAGGGGCCCGAAGGGGGCCGCGGCCAGCCGCTGAGGGCGTGCCGGGGACGGGTCGTCGTCCCGGCGGCGCCCCTATCGGTAAAATCTCAGCGCCTTGGGCGCGCCGCCGGTTATACTTCCCGCATGGACAGTCGTAGCGCACGCCCGTGGCTCAAGGCCATGGGGATCACCGTCTGGCAACGCCGGGAGTCGGACGGTGCCGACAACGCTCCGGAGTCTCGCGCCGACGCGGACGGGTGGGAGCGCCTGAAAGAGGAGGTGCGGTCGTGCGTGCGCTGCGGGTTGCATGCCGGTCGCGCGCAGACGGTCTTCGGGATCGGCCCGCGTGACGCCACATGGTGTTTCGTGGGCGAGGCGCCAGGGGCCGAGGAGGACCGGCGTGGCGAGCCCTTTGTCGGGCGCGCGGGTCAATTGCTCGATGCTATGCTGCGAGCCCTGGGCCTGGACCGCGGACAGGTCTTTATCGCCAACGTTTTGAAGTGCCGGCCGCCGGGGAATCGGGACCCGCAGCCGTCCGAAGTGGCGGCGTGCCTGCCCTATTTGCGCGCGCAGATCGCCACTGTCCGGCCCCGGGTCGTGGTGGCCCTGGGACGGTTCGCCGCCCAGAGCCTGTTGGCCACGGATCAGCCCCTGGGCAGGCTCCGGGGGCCCCTGCATGACTACGAGGGCATCCCCGTGGTGGTGACATATCATCCGGCCTACCTCTTGCGGCGCCCCGCGGACAAGGCCGCCGCCTGGGCCGACCTGAAGCGCGCCCGGGAGATCGTGACCCATGAGTAGTTGGCGGCTACCGGCCCAGTCGGCGCGCAGCACGCCGCCGCAGATCCGGCTCCGGGCGATGGCCCGCGAGGATCTGCCATTCGTCATGCAGGTCGAGCGACAGGCCTATGAGTTTCCCTGGACCGAGGGGATATTCCGCGATTGCCTGCGGGTCGGTTACTGCTGCCGGGTGCTGGAGGACGAGGGGCATCTCGTGGGTCATGGGGTCATGGCGGTCGCCGTCGGCGAATGCCATCTGCTGAATATCTGCGTGCACCCGCGTTATCAACGGCGCGGGCTCGGGCGGCGGATGTTGAGTCATCTGCTGGATGTCGCGCGCCATGGCCAGGCCAAGATCGCGTTGCTCGAGGTGCGGCGCTCCAACAAGGCCGCCTACGCGCTCTATTATGGTCTGGGCTTCAATGAGATCGGCCTGCGCAAGAACTACTACCCGACGCGTCACGGCCGGGAGGATGCCCTGGTGCTCGCCTGCGATCTGTAATGTCCGCCACGCGCCCTAGATGCGGCGCGATAGCCAGGCCCCGAAGGTCGTGGCCGCGAGCCCCAGCACCACCGACCCCAGGAGATAGGCGAGCCCCGCGAGCAGGGCGCCATGCCAGACGAGCCCCAGCGCCCCGAAGGTGTAGGTCGAGAAGGTGGTGTAGGCCCCCAGAAAGCCCGTGAGCAGGCCAGTGCGCAGTTCGGGGCTTATGCTGATGCGCTCCAGGGTCTCGAAGAACAGAAAGCCCATCACGAACGAGCCCAGGCAATTGATCGACAGGATGTCCCACGGAAACGGGCCGCCCACGACGTGAGCCACCGCCAGCGCCTGCAGATAGCGGGCGATGGCGCCCGGGATCGCAAATACCGCGATGAACGCCAGGGTCTTCATGGGCGGCGCCCGCCACGCGCGTCCTCGCGCCCCGGCATCATGGCGTAAAGGCGCGGTGCGGGCGGGCTCTCTACAGGCATTGCGCCGGCCACTTCACGATATGCCCGGAGGGGACGAGCCCCTGCAGCGCGGACAGCGCCGCCGCCACCGCCTCGGGCGCGTCGAAAAATTCGATGACGAGCGGCAGGCGCGCGGTCATGTGCAAAAGGTCGGCGGCGTGGATCTCGCCGTGGACCCCGAACCCGGAAACGCCGCGGAACACCGTGACCCCCTGGACCTTGTGTTGATCCTGGAGCAGGGCAAAGATCCGCTTCATGACGTCAAGGCCGCCGGCGTGGTCGCCCTCGCGAATGTAGATGCGCGCGATTTCGATATCCTTCATTCGATCCTCCATTCCTTCTCAAAGACGCGGCGCCGCGAGCGCCCCCAGAAACACCGCGCCAAGCCCGAGGACAAGTGACGCCGCGACATAGGCAAGACCACGCAACACCTGTCCGTCTTCCACGAGCAGCAGGGTTTCAAGCGAGAAGGTGGAAAAGGTCGTATAAGTGCCGATGCCGCCCACGATGACCCCGGTCCGCAAGGCCGGGCTCACCGGCACTCCGTGGACGAGCGTGTAGGAGAGTAGGCCTATGAGAAACGAGCCCATGACGTTGATCGAGAGGGTGGCCCACGGAAAGGCCCGCCCAAGGAGGCGCTGTACCATGAGGTTCTGCCCATAGCGCAACCATGCCCCAGGCACGGCAAAACAAGCGATCCACAATAAAGTCACCGGTCCTCCTCGGTGGCCGAGACGGGGTTTGTTCAAAAGCCCATGAGGGCGCGGGATCAGTCGGGGGGATGGTCAACGGATGAACGCACCCACATTTCCGATTCCCGGAAATCGTAGGCATCATCAGCCGCGAGGGCGGTTAAGGGAGGCATGCCATCTCCCACAACATGCGAGCCAGTCTACCGGGGGCGGCCGATGGGCGCAAGCGCTTGCAAAAGTCCCTTCCAGCGACGGATGCGGCCCCGAAAGGCGCGCGGCTCATGCCCGCGCGAGCGCGGGCTTAACCGGTGAGCCGGGCCATGCGCGTCTCCTGCTCGGAGAGCTTGCGCAGGCGCTCCTCGAAGTCCGCAAGCCGCCGGCGCTCCTCGTCGACCACCGCCGCCGGCGCGCGCTCGACGAAGTCGGCGCGCTCGAGCTTGGCGCGCGCGCGGCCGATTTCGCGTTCGATCTTTTCGATCTCCTTTGCCAGGCGGCGCAGCTCGGCGGCCTTGTCGATCAGCCCCGCAAGCGGGACCAGCACGCGTACCGTTCCCGCCAGTCCGACCGCCGATTCCGGCGTGAGCGTATCGGCGGCGAGGTGCGTGATTTCCGAAAGCCGCGCCAACGTCATGATCGTCTGCTCGTGAGCGCGCACGAGTTCAGCCAGGTGCTGGGCGCCGTCCAGGATCACGGGGATGCGGGCGGCGGGCGCGATGTTCATTTCGCCGCGTATGGTGCGCACGGTGCCGATGATATCCATGAGCGCCCGCATGTCGGTGGTCGCGCGCGCATCGATGCGGCTTTCGTCGCAGCGCGGATAGGGCGCGAGCATGATGGTGGGTCCGGCGCGATCGCACAGCGGCGCCACCCGCGCCCACAGGGTCTCGGTGATGAAGGGCATGAGGGGGTGCAGAAGCCGCAGGGCGGTCTCCAGCACGCGCAATAGCGTGCGGCGCGTGCCGCGTGCCGCGGCGGCGTCGGCCGAGGCGAGGACGGTCTTCGACCACTCGAGATACCAGCTGCAGTATTCGTCCCATACGAAGCCGTAGAGGGCTTGCGTGGCGAGATCGAAGCGGTAGGCGGCGAACGCCTCCTCGACCGCGCGCTCGGTCTCCTGGAGGCGGGATATGATCCAGCGATCACCGATGTCGAGGACATAATCCCCTTCATTGCCGCAGTCCGCGTTTTCGGTGTTCAGCAACACGAAGCGCGCGGCGTTCCAGAGCTTGTTGCAGAAGTTGCGGTAGCCGTCGATGCGCGCGCGGTCGAAGTTGATGTTCCGGCCCTGGGTGGCGAGGCTCGCGAATGTCATGCGCAGGGCATCGGTGCCGTAGGATGGTATGCCGTCGGGATATTCGCGTTCCGTGGCCCGGCGGATGCCCTCGGCCTTGGCCGGCTGCATGAGTCCGCTCGTGCGCTTGGCGACGAGGTCGGGAAGGCTTATGCCGTCTATGAGATCGATCGGATCGATCACGTTGCCGCGCGACTTCGACATCTTCTGGCCCTTGGCATCCAGCACTAGACCGTGGACATAGACCTCGCGAAACGGGACGTCGCCCGTGAACTTGAGGCCCATCATGATCATGCGCGCCACCCAAAAGAAGATGATGTCAAACCCGGTTACGAGCACGCGGGTGGGGTAAAAGCGCGCCAGGGCCTCGGTCCGGTCCGGCCAGCCGAGCGTCGAAAATGGCCACAGGGCCGAGGAGAACCAGGTATCGAGGACATCCGGATCCTGCGTGAGCGTGACGTCCGCGCCTAGCCCATGGCGCGCGCGCGCCTCGTCCTCGCTGTGCGCGACATACACCCGCCCGGCATCGTCATACCAGGCGGGGATGCGATGCCCCCACCAGATCTGGCGCGATATGCACCAGTCCTTGATGTTGCGCATCCATTCGTAATAGGTCTTGTCCCAGTTCTCGGGCACGAAGCGGATACGGCCGTCCTCGACCGCGGCAAGCGCCGGCTGGGCGAGGTCGGCGGTGCGCACGTACCATTGATCCGTGAGCCAGGGCTCGATCACCACGCCACTGCGTTCGCCGCGCGGGACCTTGAGCTTGTGGGGCTGCGCGCGTTCCAGGAGCCCCGCGGCCTCGAGGTCGGCCACGATCCGAAGCCGCGCCTCCTCGCGGCTCAGTCCATGGTAGGGCGAGCCCGGCAACTGGATATGGGCGGTCTTGTCCAGGATGTTGGTGAGCGGCAGCGCGTGGCGCTGGCCGACCTCGTAGTCATTGAAATCGTGCGCCGGCGTGATCTTCACGCAGCCCGATCCGAAGGCCGGGTCGACGTAGTCGTCGGCGATGATGGGGATTTGGCGCGTGGTCAGCGGGAGGCTTACCGTCTGCCCGATGAGCTTCTGGTAACGCGGGTCGTCGGGATGCACGGCCACCGCCTCGTCGCCGAGCAGGGTCTCGGGGCGGGTGGTGGCGACGATCAGATGGCCCCCCGAGGACAGCGGGTAACGGATGTGCCAGAGATGGCCGTCTTCCTCCTCGGCCGTGACCTCGAGATCGGAGACCGCGGTCTCGAGCCGCGGGTCCCAGTTCACGAGCCGCTGCCCGCGATAGATGAGTCCCTCGTCATGCAGCCGGACGAACACCTCGCGCACCGCGCGCGACAGGCCCTCGTCGAGCGTGAAGCGTTCGCGCGACCAGTCGACCGACGCCCCCATGCGCCGCAATTGTTCGCTGATGCGTCCGCCGGAGCGCGCCTTCCAGTCCCAGACCGCCTCGAGGAACCGTTCGCGGCCCAGCGCCACGCGGCTTTCGCCGGCCGCCTCCAGCTGCCGCTCGACCACCATCTGCGTGGCGATGCCGGCATGATCGGTGCCGGGCTGCCAGAGGGTGTCGTCGCCACGCATCCTGTGGTAGCGCGTGAGCGCGTCCATGATGGTGTCCTGGAAGGCATGGCCCATGTGCAGGCTGCCCGTCACGTTGGGCGGGGGGATGACGATGCAATACCCGGGCCCGTGCCCGGAGGGCGCGAATACGCCGCTCGCCTCCCATTGTGCGTAGATGGCCTTTTCTATCTCGCCGGGCTCATAGCCCTTGGCAAGGGTGTGTGGCGACGGTTCTGTCATCTCGTGTCAGGTCGGCTCTTGAAGGGCTTGCGCCAGTGCGTGTTCGAGGGTCGCCATCATAGCAGGGTCGAGCGGATCGTTCCCGTCGGCGCGCCACAGGGCATCGACCCGCCGGATGATCGCCGCCGCCCGCATGGGGGCCGACAGCCCCTGACGGCCGGCGGCCTCGGGGTCGGGGGTGACGGGCAGGCGTTCGACCACCTCGCTCAAGGTCGGTATGGGGGCGCCCACCGCGCGCGGCCGGACGTCCGGCCGGGTCGGGTTGGCGATCACGGTCTTTAGGACCGGGATGCCATCGTCGCTGGTCCGCGCATTGTCTTGCAGGTCGGCGGCCAGCGCGCGCAGGCCCGCCAGGATGTCGGGCAGCGCTTCGTGGCGGGTGCGGCTCATGGCAGGTTGTGGACGACCGGCTCCAGGCCCTGCCGGCGGTAGTGACGGAACCGCGCGCGCGAGCGCTCCTTCTCGCCCTCGGCGGCGCCCACGGCCTCGAGTACGCGCGCAAAGCCTGTCACCGACGGCGGGGCGTCGGCGGTCAGCGGGATCAGGCAGTCCCCATCCTCGGGAAGCTCGGTGCCTATGAGCACCGGCTCATCCGCAAGCCCCACCCGCGCATGCGGCACGAAGCTCGTATCGGAAAATGTCCACAGGCGGTCATCCCAGAGGCCGAGCTCATCTTCCGGGACCCACAGGAACACCCGGTGGCCATGCCTGTGGGCGGTCTCCACGAGCCGGCACGCGAGGATGTCGCGCGCAAGCCCGTCACCACCGAGATAAAAGTCGACACGCGTCATGCGGGCTTCGCGCGGCGCCTCAGAAATTCCACGAGCAGCGGGATCGGCCGCCCGGTGGCGCCCTTGTCCTTGCCGCCCTTGTAGGCGACGCCCGCGATATCGAGGTGCGCCCAGGGATAGGCCTCGGTGAAGCGCGACAGGAAGCAGGCGGCGGTGATGGTTCCGGCCTCGCGGCCGCCGATATTGGCCATGTCCGCAAAATTCGAGTCGAGCTGCTTTTGGTATTCCTCCCACAGCGGCAGCGGCCAGACGCGGTCGGCCGCCTGCAAGCCTGCCTGCTCCAATTCGTGCCCCAGGGCCTCGTTGTTGCCCATGAGGCCGCCGGCCTGCGCGCCCAAGGCGATGACGCAGGCCCCGGTCAGCGTGGCGACGTCGATGACCGCGGCCGGCTTGAAGCGCTCGGCATAGGTGAGCGCGTCGCACAGGATCAAGCGGCCTTCGGCATCGGTATTCAGGATCTCGATGGTCTGGCCCGACAGGCTCGTGACGATATCGCCGGGCTTGATGGCGCTGCCGCCGGGGAGGTTTTCGGTCGTCGGCACGATGCCCACGAGATTGATCGCAAGCTTCATGTCGGCCGCGGCCTGCATGACGGCCAATACCGTCGCCGCCCCGCACATGTCGAATTTCATCTCATCCATGTTGGCCGGCGGCTTCAGGGATATGCCCCCGGAGTCGAAGGTCACGCCCTTGCCCACGAGCGCGATCGGGGCGCCGGTGTCGTTTCCGTGGTATTCGAGGACAAGGAGCTTGGCGGGCTCATGCGTCCCGCGCGCCACCGCGAGCAGCGCGCCCATCCCCAGGGTTTCCATGTCGCTCTTTTCCAGCACGCTGACCTTGAGGGCGTGGCGCGTGCCGAGCGTCTGCGCCTGCTCGGCGAGATAGGACGGCGTGCACATATTGCCGGGGAGGTTGGCGAGATCCTTGGCGAACGACATGGCGCGCGCGATCGCATGACCGGCGGTCAGGGCCTCGCGCGCGGCCGTCTCGGACCCGCTCGGCGCGCTGAAGACGCAGGACCGGGCCTGCGTGCGCGCCGGGGCGCGGGTCTTCAGCCGGTCGAAGCGGTAAAGGGCGTCCTCGGTGGCCACCACCGCCTGCTCAAGGGCCCAGGCCGGCGCGCGGTCCTTGACCGGGACCGATGGCAGAAAGTTCGCGATGGTCGCGACGTGCAAGTCGGCTGCCGCTTGCGCGGCGCGCGCCACGGCCTCCTTGTACTGCGTCGGTTTGCATTCGCCGGCCGCGCCCATGCCCACGAGCAGGATCCGCTCGGCCTTGCCGGCCGCGCGCAACAGCGGCAGCGTCTGTCCGGGTTTGCCTTCGATGTCGCCCCGTTGCACAATGGCCGCGATCTCGCCGCCAAGGATGCGGTCGATGGCCGCGGCGGCCTCCGAGAGTCCACGGTTTTCGTGGATA
>DAHWGZ010000009.1:0-5086 GCA_027335965.1 Acidiferrobacter sp. | reverse complement strand
TGCCCACGATCAGGCATTCCGTGGCCAATTGATCAGGAGTTTCTTGAGTGAGGGCGTATTCCATAGGGCTCGGGGATCTCGGGTTAAGTGTCGGTTACGGGAGCGCCGTCAAGCGCGGTTCCATGATAAACCGCTTGCGGCGCCAGCAAAAGCCGTGATAGTCCACAAGGCCTTTTATCGCGAGGCGACCCAGACCACGTTGCTCGTGACCTTGACGTTCCTGACCCTCTATCTCGTGGTCAGTCTGGTAAAGCTCTTGAGCCAGGCGGCGAGCGGCGAGTTTCCCGCGCATATCGTGTTCCTGCTGCTCGCCCTCGAACTCCTCAAGAACCTCGCGATGATACTGCCGCTGACGGTTTTCGTCGGGCTTTTGCTGACTATGGCGCGATGGTACCGGGACAGCGAGGTGACGGTGTTGGCGGCCTGCGGGATCGGGCTTGCGCGGCTCTTGCGCCCGGCCATGGTGTGGACCGGTGCCGTGGCCGCCGTGGTGGCGGCCATCGCGTTTTATCTCGCGCCCATGGCGGCGCTCCTGCTCCACAAGATCAAGCTCGAAAACACCTCCGCCTATACCGCCGGCATCATCCCCGGACGCTTCAATCATACAAGAAACGGGCGGGCGATCTTCTACGTCGAGCGGGTCGGGTCGAGCGGGCGCCTGCATAATATCTTCGTGAGCCGTACGCAGTTCGGTAAGGGCGGGGTGCTGATCGCCAAGCGCGGTTATGAGTATAAGAACCGCCATACCGGCGCGCGTTTTCTCGTGCTGCTCAACGGCCGCCGCTACCAAGGGATCCCCGGCCAGGCCAATTACCGGATCCTGCGCTACCGCACCTATGCCTTGCGCATAAAGCGCCGCCCATTCACCCCGGTCATGACCGGGCTCACTCGTGACGAGATCCCGACTCTGCGTCTTTTGCGTTCGTCGAACCCGCGCGCGATCGCCGAATGGCAGTGGCGCCTGGCGCAGCCCCTGTCGCTTTTCATATTGGCGCCACTGGCGCTGGTCTTTGCCTATACCGACTCCCGCAAGGGGGCCTTTGCCCCGTTGTTCGCCGCGGTCCTTGCCTATTTCTCGTACGCCAACCTGCTCAGTATCGCCCATGCCCTGTTGGCGCGTGGACACGAGCCGATATGGCTGGGGTTGTGGTGGGTTCATGTGGTGTTCGCGGCGCTCGCCGCGCTATTTTTCATTCGGCGCGCCGCCGGCAAGAGGCTTTTGCCACTGAGGCCGTTCCGCTGATGCGTATCCTCTATGCCTACATCGCGCGACGCCTGATCCTGAGCACGGGTCTTGTCTTGAGCGTATTCGTGGGCCTGTTTCTGTTCTTTGATCTCGTGACCACCCTGGACCATATCCGCCACGGGAGTTTTTACCGGCTGTTCATGATCATTTTGCTGGGGGTCCCGGCCAAGATCTCCATGCTCTTTCCGATGTCGGCGCTGGTCGGGGCCACCCTCGGGCTGTCATCGCTTGCCATAGATGGGGAGCTGACGGCCATGCGCGCCGCCGGGGTTTCGGTCGGGCGCATCGCCTATGCGGCCTTAAGGGCGGCGCTCGCGCTCGGGATCGTGGCGGCGCTGCTCGGGGATTTCCTTGGGCCCAAGGCGGCCTCGCTCGCGCGCCGTGAGCAGGCCCAGGCCGCGGGTCTGGGGGCGGCCATGAATGCCCAGGGGTTATGGCTGAAGGAAGGACACAGCTTCGTGGACATCGGCGAGGTCTTGCCCGATCTCAGCATCCTGCGGCTTACGATCTATCGATTTCATCACGGACGGCTGGCGCATGAGCTGTTCGCGGCGAGCGGTCGCTACCGCGATGGCCGCTGGCGATTGCGGGGGGTATCCGAGACCCTGTTTCGCCGGCAACGGCTGATCGTGAAGACCAGGCGGCGGGGCTACTGGCAGGGGGTCGCGCCGAGCCTTCTGTCGGTGTTCGCGGTCAACCCGCATGCCTTGTCGCTGGTCGATCTGTTTCGTTACATCCGCCACCTTCAGCGCAATCAGCAGGCCACCGCCCATTACCAGCTGGTGTTCTGGTACAAGGTGCTGGCGCCGCTTACGACGGCTGCCATGGTGTTGTTGGCGGTGCCGTTCGTCTTCCGCCACGGACGCCACGGAGGGCTCGGGTTCCGCCTGTTTCTGGCGGTCGTGCTCGGGCTCGTTTTTTACGTGGTCAACCGCGGCTTTGGTGATCTCACGCTGCTTTATCATTGGCCGCCCCTGCTCGGGGCGGCGGTGCCCACGCTAGGACTGGCCCTGGTCTGCACGGGGTTTCTGGCCCGCGCCGGGTGATTTCGGGATGAACACCACGCGCGTCCCGCTCAGGCGATCGTGCAGGGCCTGAGCCTCGGGATCGAAAAATATCCAGAAATAAGCCGCGCCAAACAGCGTCACCGCAAAAGCCGCCATGCGGTAATGCCCCTCGAAGGCCGAGGCCAGGCCCTCGATCAGCGCGGCCCACCACAGAAGCGCCAGCGCATAACGCGCCACGGCGCGCGCGAGACTCAGAGGACCGCTCGCGGCGCGCACCTTGAGACGCAAGGCGCGCATTCCAGAGGTCTGGCCCGACTTTATCCACGCGCGCCCGAAATAGACGAATCCCACGAGCGGCAGATAGATGCGCAGCACGATCTGAAGAGCCGAACTTTGCAGCTCATGAGCGATGGCGAACACGATGGCGATCGGCGCGGCCGCCCCCACCCACAGCGCAAAGAGCAGGAATGCGTCGAACGCGTTCGCGCCCATGCGTCGCACGAGAGCACTCGTGCGCCCCGGAGGGGAACTGACGGCCTCGTCCGTGTTCAAAGGGTGATCAATCCGAGAGAAGCGAAGGACGCATGCCGCTCCGCCCGATCCACACCAGGTTTATGCACAGGGTTACGCACCATTTTTGTCGATATCTTTGCCATAGTGTTGTTGGGAGGCCTCGTACTGTACGAGGCGTCTTGTTTGCGATACCCTTGCGACCGGCTCGTGGCCTAGGCGGCGCTATTCTCGGGTCGTTCTGGTCTTTCTCGCTATATGAGGTGCAGGTATGGTATCAGGTGTTTCGCTAAATCTCATCGAGCTCGGTCATTTCGCGGCGTACCTTGCGTTTTTCGTCGCTATAACCCAGGCCCTTGCGCCTGTGGCCGCGCGTGTATTCAAGGCCCCGGGGCTGCGTACCTTGTCCGTCAATGGCGCGTCGCTCCTGTTCCTTTTGACGACGGTCGGCGCCCTGACCATCCTCTATTCGCTTCTCACCAATAATTTTTCCGTCCTCTACGTCGCGAGCAATTCGAATACGCACCTGCCGACGTTTTATAAGATCGCGGCCTTGTGGGGCGGACACCGCGGGTCGCTCTACCTGTGGGTGTGGATCATGACCGGCTATACGGCGGCCGTCGCCCACCACGGCCGGACACGTTACCCCGACCGGCTGCCGGTCATCATGGCCGTCGAAGGTGCGCTCATCGCCGGCTTCTACGGTCTCGTGCTGTTCTTGTCCGATCCGTTCACGCGGCTCTTTCCGATTCCTCCGCAGGGTCAGAACATGAACCCGCTGCTTCAGGACCCGGGCATGGTCATCCATCCGCCGATGCTCTACATGGGCTATGTCGGATTTTCCATACCGTTTTCTTTTGCCGTGGCGGCGCTGCTCACCAACTGGAAGAGCGAGCTCTGGATCGGACACACACGTCGCTGGGCGCTGTTCGCCTGGGGCTTCCTCACCGCTGGCATCATATTCGGCGCGTGGTGGTCGTACTACGTACTCGGGTGGGGCGGGTACTGGGGCTGGGATCCGGTCGAAAATGCCTCATTCATGCCGTGGCTCATGGGTACCGCGCTGATTCATTCGATATCGGTGCAGGAGCGGCGGCGCATGCTGCACACCTGGAACATCTTCCTGATCATCACCACCTTCGCCCTGTCGTTGCTCGGCACCTTCCTGGTGCGCTCGGGGGTTCTGGCTTCGGTGCATGCTTTCTCGGCGGCGCCTGGGCAGGGCGTTTACCTCCTGACCTTCATGGTGGTGGTGCTGACGCTGGCGTTTGGCCTGTTCCTCGTCAAGGGCGGCTATCAGCAGGCCGAGGAGTCGTTCATTTCGCCGTTCTCGCGCGAGTCGATGTTCATCTGGAATAACGTCATTTTCACCGTCGCGTGCGCATCGGTCCTGCTCGGCACCCTGTATCCCTTGTTCCTGCAGGCCGCGACCGGCGCGCGCATCAGCGTCGGGCCTCCGTATTTCGATCTCGTCATGGTGCCGATCTTCCTCGTCATGCTGGTCGTCATGGCCATAGGACCGCTCGTTTCCTGGCGCAAGGCGAACGTCTCGAAGTTGCGCGGACGGCTCGTGGTCCCGGCGCTCGTGGGCGTGGCATTCGCGGCGCTCGTGGCGATCGCGTGGGCCCCCGTCTATTGGACCGCACCCGTGGCCGTGGGCCTCGTGGCTTTCGTGGCCACCACCATCGCCACCAATGTCGCGCGGGCCGTGGCGCAACGCCGCAAGCAACATCATGAAGGTCTTGCGCGGGCGTTTTTCGCGACCGTGCTCGGCAACCGCCGGCACTACGGCGGCATGATCGTGCATATGGGCATCCTCGTGATCGTGATCGGGCTGACCGGCTCCGGGCTATTCGCGGCGAGCAAGCTCGTCATGATGGCCCCTGGCGATATCCTGCAGGTGGCCCATGAGCGCGTCCGTTTCAATGGCATACGTCATGTGCGCGGTCCGGACTACAACGCGGTGCAGGGGCGCCTTACGATCCTGAACAACGGCGCGCATCTGCTTCCCGAGCAGCGCGTGTTCTTTGGGAGCCCGATGCAGGTGGAGCGCCCGAGCGTGAACTCGACGCCGTTGCGTGACGTCTATGTGGACATCGGCGATGAGCATAACGGCAAGTGGGAGATCCACCTGTTCGTCAATCCGCTCGTGAACTTCATATGGACGGGTGGCGGAATCGTGATCGCCGGCCTCGCTTTCTCGTTGAGCGACTATGTCCGCCGTCGCAAGCGGGTGACCCTAACCTCCGGAGCCGTGGCCGGCCACTCATGAGACGCTTGGCGTGGATGGTCGTTCTGTGGGCATGGCTTGCGCCGAGCATGG
>DAHWGZ010000099.1 GCA_027335965.1 Acidiferrobacter sp. | reverse complement strand
AAGCACCAGCAGGCGCAATTTCCCGGCAAGCTTCAAGCGGCCTATAGAGTTCCGGGACTGCCCAACCAGGCCTTCTCGGTGAGCGCCAAGGTGCCGCCGGCTTTGCGCCACAAGATCATGGTCGCGCTCTTGAGCCCCGCGGGGCGGGCCGCGACCAAGCCCCTGCGCGACATGTTCGGACACAAACAGCTCGTGCGCGTGCGCAACCCGGCGTACCTGCCCTATCGCAAGCTGCTGCACGTCATGGTCGGCTTCTAGCCGCGTCGGTGATGGTGGGCCGCTTCAGGCCCGCGGCGGGCGATGGGGGATCTGATATTTGTCAAGCAGGCGGTAGAGCGTGACGCGCGACACCCCCAACGATCGCGCCGCGCGCGACAGGTTTCCCGCGCATCTGCCGACGGCCTCGCCGATCGCCTCGCGCTCGGCCCGCTCACGCGCCTCGGCTAAGGTCTCCTCGATGGGGATATCGCGGTGGGGCTCGACAGAGTCAAGACCCAGATCCTCCGGGCCGATGAGTTGGCGCTCGCACATCACCATCGCGCGCCGGATCCGGTTGATGAGTTCGCGCACGTTTCCAGGCCAGTGGTGCCGACTCAAGGCCGCCAGGGCATCGCGGCTGAAGCCGCGCACCTGCGGGTTTCTTTCCGCGGCGAACATGTCGAACCAATGGCGGGCGAGCAGCGCCACGTCGCCATCGCGGCTGCGCAACGGCGGCACGTCCAGATTCAGAACGTTCAAGCGGTAGTAGAGGTCCTCGCGAAACCGCTTATCCCCCACCGCCTTTTCCATATCGACATGCGTGGCGGCGATCACGCGGATGTCGGCGCGCATGGTCTCGGTACCCCCCACGCGCTCATAGGTCCCGCCCTGCAAGACCCGCAGGAGGTTCACCTGAAGATCGAGCGACAGATCGCCGATCTCGTCTAGGAAAAGCGTGCCGCCCTCGGCCGCCTCGATGCGCCCGATCTTGCGCTGATGCGCGCCCGTAAAGGCGCCTTTCTCGTGACCAAAAAGCTCCGACTGAATCAATTTGTCGGGCAGCGCCCCGCAATTGACCGCCACGAACGGGCGCGCGCCACGCCCCGAATGGGCATGCACCGCCAGGGCGCACAGCTCCTTGCCGGTGCCGGTCTCGCCCTGAATCAGGACCGGCGCGTCCGATTGGCTGATCTTGGCGATCCGCTGAATCGTCGCCTTCATCGCCTGGCTTGCGCCTATGATGCTTTTTTCGAAACGGTTTTCGGAAACGCCGTCGCCCCGGCTGCGGCTCAGGTGCGCCATCCCCAAGGCGTGACCGAGGCTGTGCAAAAGCCGCGGCACATCCACCGGCGCCACATGAAAGTCGAGACAACACTCGCTGATGAGATGATTGGCGACCGCGCTTTTCAGAAACGCGAGATCGAGGATCGCAATCCACCGAAAACGATTGTGGCCATAACCGAGCAGGGCCTCGGCTTCCGCGACCGCCTTATCGCTGGTGTCCTGCAGACACACGATGCCGACGCCGGCCCCCAGGCGATCCATGTAGCCGCGCGCCGCCGCCCACGCCCCGACGCGCGTGAGGCTCCACCCCTGGCTTGTGATATCCGCTTCACGGAACGGCAGGGTCTTCGCGGCGCAATAGACGAGCAACGCGCGGGTTTCGGTCCCCCGGCTGACACGAAACCCGGCCTGTTCGGTATCCATACCGCTCCTTGCTTCTGGCATCTCGCCTCCTTCCCGCCTTTCCAGACCTGGATTGGGCCTGCGTGGATCACCAAGGCATGCTCATGCCTCGACTCGCGACCGGTCTTGCGCCCACGCTCGGCGCGTCCCTTGCGCCCGCCTCCCGCGCCGATGGGCCGATGATCCACCGGGGGCGCCCGCTCCGACCCATCGCGCGTCCTCCGGTCGTCAAAACGTCGTGGGCACCGTCACGCTGAGATCGATATTGGGGGCGTCCTTGGTCAATCCCACGGCCACGTTGGTGACGACCGTCACCCGGCGGCTGTCGGCATAGGACATGCCCAGATTCAAGACCGCGGCGTTGCCGCTGCTGCCGACCACCGCCTGCCAGGCGCCGCCCGCGGGCTTTATGCGCGTCTCGGCGATGAAGGTCTCCGCCATGGACAGCGTGAGACTCACGCGCCGATTGAGCGCAAAGGCGGTGCCGCCCCCGAAACTCACGGAGTTGCCGCCGGCGACCTGTCCGGGCTGGGGTATCGTGGTGCTCGAAATGTTGCCGAAGCTGCGCGGGATATTGTAAGTGTAGCTCACGCTGCCAAAGAGGATCGCGGGACTGACCGGCTTTATGAAGGACAGGCCCGTCGACACCGACCACACCCCATTGCCGGTCGGCAAGGACTCGGGATAGCTCAGGTTGTTGTTCTGCGCCTGCGTCACCACCGGAATACCGTAGGGCCCGCGCCCGGTCGGCGCCTTGGCGCTCAGGTTCCAGATGGTCGCGGCACCCCCGCTGGTCCCCGAAATCTGATAGTACAGCGCGGCGCTGGCATCCCCGATCTGGCCCTTGTTGGCCACGTCCTGCTGGCTCGCCTGCAGGCTCGAGCTATTGACGCCCACCGACACATACGTGCTTTGCCGGGCATGGTAGGGTACGGTCACCGACCGTTCGAGGTCATTCGTGGGGGCATAGCTGGTCTGGAGCGACAAGGTCTCGATATTGCTTTGCACCTTGCTCACATTGATCTGTCCGAGAAAGATCGCCCCCAGGGCCAGGAACCCGTTCAGGGTCAAGGCATTGCTGTCCGAGTAGGCGTAGCTCACCCCAGGCTGCAGGATCCACTGCCCGGCCTTGAACAGGGCATTTTGCTGGCGATAGACCGCCTGCACACTCTCCTGGGCCCCGGGTTTGTGCTGGACATCGAGCGGACCAGTAGGAGACGTCCCCGCCCAGGCCTGCGGGGTCCAGGCGCATGCCACGGCAAGCGCCACGAAAGCCGGATGATAGGATCGCGTGCGCACAGTGATGCTCCTTAGATCTAGCGTGGTGGGGATTGGGAGCCACCCGCGATACCCGCCCCCCAGTGTTTTATTTATAGTTCTTTAACTTTCTGTAATATTTCCGCCGCGACGCGCGTGCACGGCCCCGTGGATCACGGCGGGCGCGGCGATCTCGACATCCTCGCCGACCACGGACCCCGGATGACCCGACCGCCCTACCTCGCAGCCCCCGGCGATGCGGACATCGCCGGAGGCGATATGGGACCCCCTATCAGGCAGTCTGGCTCCATGACGATGTCACCCTCGCGCACGAGCGCCTTTTCTATGACGCTACCGGCGCCGACAGACAATCGCCCGCACGCCTTGATCGATCGCTGCAATCTTGTCCCCGCGGCCAGCGACACAGGCCCCCCGGGCCACATGATTCGCGCCCTTGGCCGATGCCAAATCCCCCGCCTTGGCGCCGCCCGTCCGCGGCTTTGCCGGCCCTATCAAAATCATTGGAGCCGTCAGAGTCCCAAACAGGCATGGCGCGTCGACTTTTATCGTTTTGTTGGCCGATGCCCGGCCGAGTATCCGGCAACCCTTGTCCACTTTCAAGTGGGTATCAGCATGACACCACCGAACGATCGTGGAGCTCCGGCTGACGCGCAAGGCGTCGGCCGCGTACAGGGCGCGGTAGCGGCCGTTTTCCCCCGCCAGCAACGCCCCTTTTGCGGCAATCTCCTTGTCGCGTGCAAGGGCTTCCGGAAAGACCGCGTCGGCCAGGGCATAGCGCATCTTCGTGGCACACTCCGTGGGCGCCCGGCGCATGGAGGCCGGCGGGATCAAAAGCGGCTCGTCATCCAGGAGGCCTTCGAATACCGTGACCACGGCTTGCGCGATCAGCCCCACGCGCGCGCGGAGCTTTGTGATCAGGTTGCGCGCGAGACGATCCGGCGCGCAAGCCCCCTCGGATGGCGCGTAAGCCCCCTCGGATGGCGGGGACGGCCCGAGGGTCTGGCGGCGACGCAGGAACAGGCCCGCGGTCGGGGTGAACGGGAGCAGCACGAGGATGGTCGTCGCGGCTGCGAGTAGAATCAGCACGGTGGCCCCCTCAAGGGCGCGTCGCCGGGTCGGGCGCGCCAGGCGCCCGGTCACGGTCACGGGGCGTCTTGCGCCATTGGATGCGGCGCGGCCGCGGCATGTCGCCCATGGCTGCCAAAAACCCCGCGGTCGACGCGAAAGTGGACACGAAGAACCCCACGAGAATGAGCGGTACGCCCTTGGCCTTGTCGCGCTCCCCATCCAGGCGCAAGGCCGAGGCGATCCCATGGAACGCCGCGGCATGGCCGAACATCCCATGGCGCACCACCGCCAGCATGAGCAAAAGACCGCTGCCGTTGTCGCCGCACAACCACAGGAGGTGGGGCACGAGCCAGCCCATGAGGAGCACCGGCGCCATGGCGGAGATGCCGAGCAACGATGCGCCGTCGAGACGTTCGCGACGGGTCACGCGATGGTGGAAGCCGAGGAGCGCGCCCGCGAGCGCGGTCGTGGTGTCGCCTTGGACCACCATGGCATCGGGTCGCGCGCGCGCGATCACCGGGTCTGGCGCCTCGAGCTGCCGCGCATGCCATTCGGCAAGCCGCGGGCCACGCGACCCCAGGCGCACGGTGGCAAACGGCGGCATCTCAAGGAACCGACAGAGCGCCGGAAGCGCCCTGTCATGTGGGCCGCCGTGGACAAGAAAGGTCCGACGGCCCTCGGCCTCGCGGGAATGCATGACGCTTGCGCTTTTTATGATGTCGGGACGCGCCCCGGTCAACACCAAAACCCGCATCGTCGTCTCGTCGGCGCCCATGGCCTGCCCGCCGCGGCGCCTGCGCGCCCCTTCCTCCCCCACCGATTGACGAGCCATGCCCCTATCCCGAGATTCCCGTGGCCATGGCCGCCCCTCCATGGGGGCTCGGCCTTCTCTCAAAATCCGTCAAAGCCCCTTCATGGCCCCGAGGATCGCGCCAAGCTGCGCCGCGGAAAAGCCGTCCGTGCGCGCAAGCCCGACACTCAAGCTCATTTGATTCAGGACATTGTTGGCGCTCGACAAGACCTGCGCGCTCTGCCCCAACCCCTGGGGCCCGAGCGTCTGCTGAATGACGCCCTGTCCCGGCACATCGATGGCCACGATCACCGAGTCGGGACCGAACGCGATGCGGCCCTGGCCGCCCCCGCCCCTTACCGACAGGTTCCGGGGGCCGGAAGGCCCCGAGGGCGGCGGTCCATCCGGCCCGACGGCCGTCACGTCGATCACCGCGGCGTTCTTGATGACATTGCCGTCGCCCGTGGTCTGGATGCCCTGCCCGATGCCGGAGACCCCCGAGATCGGGTCGCCGTTTATGGCGCCGGTGCCCGGGGAGCCGGCGCCCCCCGCACCACCGGTCTCGGTCGAGAAACTGCCCACGGACAGATGGGGGTTGCCATGGCCATCGACGCCGAGACTGACGTTGGTGCCAACGGAAAGACCCGAGCCGTTGGCCTGCGTCCAGCGGCTTATGATCTGCAGCCCGAAATACACCACGCCCTCGGGGGCCACATAACGCCCGCGCAAGGCCGACAGGGCGCGCGCCGATAGCGGCGCTTGCCCGGTTATGAGCCCGACGTCGCGCCCGCGCAGCATCTCCGCGTGCGCCGCCACCGTCGTTGCGCAAAACGCCCCGGCCGCCACGAGCCGCGCCGCGCCCCGAAGAACACGAACCCCCTGTCCACTCGCGTCCATACTGCTCCCTCGCATCCTAGTCGTCAGAAATTCTCGGGTTAGAAATCCGTTGCGGGAATAAAGCCGAACTCCCGCAGATTGCGTGTTTCATTGCGCTCCACGGCCGTCATGAGGCCATGCACGCGCGCCGTCTTGAGCCCCTGGCGTAGCGGCGTGTGTTGCTCGTAGTGCGGCCCCATGACAATGAACACCACGTCGTCCCAATCCTTGACGAAGCGCCGCATGGAAAGGCTGCGATTGCCAAGCGCCGGATCGGCCAGGTAGGCGCGGCCATTGACCACCCCTTTCAGGACCACGAAATGCTCGTAGCCCTGGATATCGAGCAGCACCACGACCGGCACCCTGAGCTTTAGGAGCAAGGCCGGCGGCACCTTGTAGCCCGCCCCATGCAGCCCCAGGCGCGTCAGATAACGCGCCATGTCCAACATCGAAAAGCCCTTTTGCTGCACCACCTTGCGGTTGCTGACCTTGAGCATCCCGACGATCACTTGATCCTCGGTCAGATGCCGGCCGTAGGCGTAATCGGCCAAGGTCGCTATCGCCGCCGCCCCGCAGCTGTAGTCGGTGCGTTGCCGAACCACCGACCGAAACTTGAGGCCTTGCATGCTGGTGACGTGCGTGATGAGCGGCACGCCCCCGAATCCGTTGACAACCACCGTCCC
>DAHWGZ010000098.1 GCA_027335965.1 Acidiferrobacter sp. | reverse complement strand
GGCGGTCTTGCCGAAATAGCTCTGCGTCCCGGTTGCCGTGATCGTGCCGCTCGCCTCGCCACGACGAACGATCGAGGCGGAGTAGACCACCGATGAGGCGCTTCGATCGACGGGCATGGACTCGCCCGTGAGCGCCGATTGATCCACCAGGATGGCGCCTTCCGTGAGGGCCATGTCGGCCGGCACGATGTCCCCGACGCGGACGTGGGCCAGATCGCCAGGCACGAGGTCACGGGCGGCGATGCTGCGCCATCGCCCGTCACGAAACACCCGCGCCGTGATATGTAGGCGCTTTCTGAGCGCGTCTAAGGCCCCCTGCGCCTTATGCTCCTGGCGAAAGCCCAGGACCGCGTTGAAGACGAGCAGCATGGCGATGATCACCGCCTCCGCCCACTTGCCGAGAATCATCTCGAGTATCAAGGTGACTTCCAGCATCCACGGCACGGGATCCCAGAACTTTCGCAAAAAAAGCCGCCATATCCTCTGCCGTTTTTCGATAATGGCATTCGGCCCGTACTGCTGAAGGCGCCGTTGCGCCTCCGCCTCGCTCAAACCGATATCGCTAATCATGCCCCGCTGCCCCCGTGACGGTGCCCGAAGGTGTGGCCACCCACCTGGTCGCCCTCTTACCCTGACGCCATCGGGTCAAGCCCACAGATAGCCCATTCTGCCAGGGCGCGCAGGGGCGAAGCGCGATCTTCGTCAAGGGCGACAACCTTTTGGGGCGCCGCCCGTTGGTCGAACCCGCCCCGCCTGGCTCACGCGCCCTTGGCGACGGGAACCTCCGGCCGTAATCCGGCCGCGCCATTCGGACAGGGTCCCGTGATGGGCCCGGCAAGCCGCCTCAGGCACGCCACCCAGGCGTGGCATCCCAACCGCCCAAAAGGCCCTGCTCCTTGCGGGATCACCAGATCGCCCACAACGGCACCGTGCCCGCCCCCATGCGCCGCCGTCATGAAGACCGGGGCGGTGGGTTACCGGCGTAGTCCCGACGGCGATCGCCGCTCACGCCGGCCACGATGCCCAAAAGCGCCCGAGCACGCCACGAAGCGTGGAAAGCGGACTTTTTGCCGCCCGAAAAGCCGCATCCGCGATCCTTTCCGGGCCCAACCGGGCCTTTCCACGTTCGCGCGGCGGCGGTGAGGCGGCATGAGGCGAAATCGCGGCCCGCGTAAATCGCAAATAGAGGCGCATGCGCATGACATCGGGACGATGGGTGATACGCATGAGCGGATCCGTTCCGGCGAGACGGCCGCGCGCCCTCCCTTACATGGCCACCGATCGCCACGCTGCCGCCCACACCTCGTCCATGTGACAATGCAGCTTCTTCTCGACCAAGCCGTCGAGGCGCATGCTAATCATCCGCAACGGTCCACCGTAAAGGGCATTAGCCGCTACCGTGGGATTCATGGCGCGCACCTCCCCGGTCTTCATTCCCTTATGTACCATGGCGCGCATTTGCCGAAATGGCTTTGAAGAGCAAACAGGAACGCCATTATCCAAAAACTCCATGTGTTTCGTATGGAGCATATACTCCATCACCTCGGGCTCCTCATCCGTGATGCGAAAAAGCCGCTCGACCACGGCGCGGCATCGGTCATGGGCGGTTGAGTAACGCGCCTCGATGTCATCAAAATCGCGGCCTATGCGAGTCACCATATCCGTGAATAACGCTCTCGCTATGCTTTCCTTGCTATCGAAATGGTAATAAATCGCCCCGGCGCTGAGATTTGACTCCCGGCCAATATCCCGCATTGTCGTATTGAAATAGCCGCGCGTGACGAAAAGATGGAGCGCCACTCCCATAATGATGCCCCGGACATTACCTTGATCGTCCGCGTACCCCGCTACCCGCCCCATTGGCGCCGTATGTTTAACCCCGTTACGCCGTATAGTCTTCCTGACCGTATTCGTCGCCCGCATTCGTCGCTCCTAGTGCAGAAGCTCTGGTGTGGAAGTGCGTCCCACCCTATCATTTTTCGGGCGCCCGTTAAATTACGAGGGGGCGCCTGTCACTGACGAAATGCCGCCAAAAAGGCCTCATGAAAAGTGGGGGTGACGGCAAAAGCGAGATCTCATGCGGCGCCCTTCAAGGATGAGCGCGCCTTGCCTTGCGCGCCCACGATCGCCGCCGACCCGCCGTCATGAAAGGGCGCGGGGTCGTGGCCTGTCCCATGAGCCAGAAGACCCGCGTGAGGGCAAGCGAACCCACAGGCTATCGCCGTCGGTCCCGCTCGCCCTGTCGTCGCCCACGTCCGGAGAAATGCCCGCCGCGCCTTCCAAGCGCAAGGGAGGGCAAAGAGTTGGCGCGCAGTCCGCGAGACCATGCCTGCGGCAGGCATGGCCGGGCACCCCCCGCGCGCGAAAACGACAACCCATCCCTGACGCCCTCGGGTCCGCCGCGTTATCCGGTTTGGAATCGCAGACCCCTTCCCACCGCCGCTCCCCCCATTGGACATTTGGCAGTGCCCGCGCTCACCTTGGCCGGCGCCGATTCGCCATGATGGGTCCCGTCGCTATTTCCCATTGCCGATGGCTCACGCCATCGGTCTTTGGCGTCACAAGAAGCCTTCCTACGGTGCCCCGCCCGCGCCCCTTCCTATCTCTGCATGGTGGCGATGAGGCGCTTTAGCGTGCGCAACCCCGGTCGCCCGACGACAAACCGCTCCTCACCGCTCGATGCTTTATAGGCAAGAATTGGCACCATCTCATAACCGACAGCCGCCGACACCAGCCGAAGATTATGTCGCAGGATCCCACGCACCCTTTTCCCGGGAATCCTGAGAGGCACGGCCATCCCGTGATGCAACGAATAATGCGCCTCGCCACGCAACACCACCCGGCGCGGATGCTTCGCCATCAGAATCGTCGCCGCCTTGGCCATGCTCGTGCTCGACAGGTATCCTACCGGCACTGCTCGCACCGTCAATTTATCCGGACCGATGAGCGGTCTCAGCTCGTTGAATAATAAGTGGCAATACGGACAATTGGGATCGAACACCTCGTACACGATTCTTGAACCATGCCCAAAGGGGATCCATTGTGTTCTCGCGAGACCGGCATAAAGGCGCGCCGCGCGGACTGGTCTTGGTACCGCCGCCCACGCGCTCGCGAGGCAGACCCAGGAAGCCGCCATGATGATCGCCATCCCTTTTGCCATCCGTGCCGCGCGCATAGAAAATACCCCTTTCCATCCGGATCACTGAATGTCTTCCGCGCCCTCAAGCCGCGCTCGCGCGTTCCACGCAGCGCCCTAGATCCCGTACTTCCTCGGAAATGCAATGCCGCGATTGCCTTGCATGTTGCCCGTCAGACGCGGACGATCCACGTGGTCGACGCGGACGCTCTTCTCGCGCCGCAGATAATGTGCCACAAGCTCCCACACCGGTCTCCCTTCGACCTTATCCATGGCGGCCCAGCCCGCGATCTTGTACTTCTTGTGCGCCGATAGGCGCTTGCCGTTGACCGTGATATCGCTACAGCGATGACCTATCGTATTATTCGGATCAAACGTATACCCCATGTTGCCAACCCGTATCATGTCCCCGCCCTGGATGTAATAGGGATCCTTATTGAAGATGTTGTCGGCGACCTGCTCGAGAACGTTCTTGATCTCGGCCCCCGTATACTCCGTGACGGTAGCCTCCGGATAGGTGATGGCCGTCTGGCCCATCACGTCCTCCATGGTTATGGACTCCCCGGGCAGCTTGCAATAGCCCCACCGGAAACCCGGCGAGAAGGCCGCCTCGCAATCAAGCTCCTGGCGTATGGCATTGCAAATCAGCTGGTCGAAGGTGCCGTTGAAGTTGTCGCGCCGGTACAAGAGACTCTCCGTGGTCGCGAGCCTCTCCGTCAGCTTATCCATGTAGGGTCTACGCACCTCGTTTATGTAGGCGGCCATCTCGGGATCGGCCGGCACGTAGCTCGCGATGACGGGTATGAAGTGATAGCGCCACCCGTTTAATCGGCCCTTTCCCACATCCAGGTCGAAGCGGGCCAGAACCTTGCCATTCGTGCTGGTATTCACAATCAGCGTCTTGTTTTCCACAAACGGTCGCGGCCCCATGATTTCATGCGTATGGCCGCCCAAGATGATATCGATGCCGTCGACGAGCCTCGCCATCTTCTTGTCGACATCCGCCCCATTGTGCGAGAGAACGACGACGACATCGGCCTTATGCCGCTCCCGGCATTCGCGGACCATTTTCTGCATGTGACTCGTATGGATCGCGAAGCCCCAATGGGGAATGAGGTATGCCGGATTCGCGACCGGAGTGAAGGGGAACGCCTGGCCGATGACGGCCACCTTGCGCCCGCGCACCTCATGGATGGCGTACGGCGCAAACACCGGCTCCTGCCATGGGATGGTAAAGACGTTTTGCGCCAGGAACCGGGCCTTCAGTTTGTTCTTGATAAGGTATTCGACGCGATCCTGGCCGTAGGTGAACTCCCAGTGACCCACGAAATAGTCCACGCCCAGCAGATTCTGGGCGCCCACCATATCCTCGCCTCGCGTCCACAGGCTCGTGGCCGAGCCCTGCCAGCTATCGCCCCCGTCCAGGAGAATCATGCGATCCCCGAGCTCCTGGCGGAACCGCTTTACGATGCTGGCAATGTGGGCGTAGCCTCCGATCTTGCCATAGCGATGCGCAAGCGTATCGTAGTCGAGACAAGACAGCGCGTAGCCTTCGGGGGTGCCTGCCTTGACGCCATAATAGTCAAGCTTCCAGGACCCCACCAGGTGAGGGGTCTGATTCCACTCCTTTCCCACGCCGATATTCGTGCCGGGCTCGCGCCACCATACCGGGAGAAGTTGCGCATGGGAGTCGGTCATGTGCAGCAAGCTCACGTTGCCGAAGGCCGGTATCTCGTAGGGGTCCCTCTCGGCGCCCCAGGCGGAGCGGACGGCCTGCGGCGTCAGAAAGCCCGCCGCCCCGGCGGCCCCGATCAGTTGCAAAAAATCCCGTCGTGTCAAGCGCATGTTCACTGTCCTCTGGCAACGCGCAGGTTCTCGCTAGAATCCCCCGGACGCCGCCCTCTTCATGATGTGAATGATCATGACGTCTAGCTTTCCGGCCACCTTTGCGCTACTCGCATTCGGCGGAAAATAGCGCAGCGCGTAGGTCGGCAGGTAGGTCAGCAGCCTCAGGCGGCCGTGTCGCTCGAATAAGATGATCTTGCATGGCGCGAATGCGCCAAATTCCGGAGTGCGCTCAAGTATCGGGGCGCCCAGGACCAAATTGCAGATTTCATAAATCATGTACGGCTTGTGGGTTTTTATGCCGCGCGCCTTAAGCCCCTTTTCCACGTCCAGGACCCCCACCAGATTCATGTTTTCCCCTTCGGCGGCCGTTTCGATGCCGATCTTGATGTCCGCGGGGGTCACGCCCTTCTTGACCGTCACGACGTACAGGGGGCTGTTGGCTGGCGCCGGAGGCATGCCTTTCACATAGGCAATCGCGGTGCCGTGATTTTTGGCGCCTTCAGGATGGTACAAAAGAGCCATCCCCGCGAGCGCGCCGGCAACGGTTGCCAGGCCGATCTTGACCCAGGAATTCACCATGTCGCCGCCCTTTCTTGCCTTGCCCCGTCCATCACGTCACCCGCAGTTTGGCGGTCGCGCTCCAATGCCGTCCGCGATTGTCCCGCCAAACCATTTTCAGGACGCCGCTCGACTCGGCCCGCATCTTGAAAGCCAAATAGGGGTTCCTGCTCACGGCCGTACCCCAGTCGATGGTCATGAGGGGCTTGTCGTTAAAGGTCACGATGACCTCTTCGATGAAATCGGCCGGCGGGATGCGCCCCGCCTTGTTCTTGATAAAACCCGTAATCATGGGGTCCTGGATGAGGGAGCGAACCATGATGATCTGTCCTTTCTTCGAGTGCCGCCGCATCCGAATCATGGGGTTTCCGAAACGCGCCATAATCGCAACTCCTTAACCGTTGGGTCGTCTTGCCTTAGCCGCCGCAACCACCGATGGTCACCTTGACCTCGCGCGGCACGGCCGCCATCAACTTCCCTTTGTTCGTCTTGGCGACGACGCGGATGTGATCGGTCTTGGCCATCTTGATTCGCTCGGAGAAATAGGCTTCCCCGTTAGCGGGCGTCAAGTGATATTCGCTCACAAGCGGTGTCGGGTTGTGAAAGACGTACATGTACAGCGCCTCGATATGGTCATCCGGCGTCATGGGCCAATCCACCGACACCGTGACCGGAACCGAGCCGCCATTTTCGGCGACGGTGGGCGCGGATATCCTGATCCGCGTCGAGACCGGGATATCCGTCGTCCCCACGCTCTCCATCAACGCCTTGTCCGCGGCTTCCTGGTATGCTGCCTTCACCCCGAGTCCCGCGCCGACATCGAATGCCTTAGGCCGACCCGGCACATTGCGGATCTCGGATGCCCGCGC
>DAHWGZ010000097.1 GCA_027335965.1 Acidiferrobacter sp. | reverse complement strand
GTGACGCCCTGAACCACCGCCAACACCAGCATCTGCCCCAACTGCATACCGCGTCCCTCGATGTGTTCGCCGGAGTATAAAGGACCATCGCGCACGCGCCAAGGCGACCTCGGGCCTCACAAGGTCCCTCAGTAATGATCGGGCGGCAGCCGCCACCAATAAAACAGCGCCAACGCCACGAGCCCCAGGTAGAGCCCGGTAAAGACCGGCGGCGGCCATTCATGGAAGAGCACCGCCTGCAGCAGGCGCGGCACGAAGGCGCGCGGCGCGCCGACCCCGCCGCGCAACCGGTATTCCCAAAGCGTCAAGGGACAGGGGATGCCAAACAGCTGCTCAAAGGCCACATAGGCGATCGCAACCCCATGCAAAACCCGATAGCGGACACTGCGCGTCCACCGCCAGGCGCGCCACGCCCCCAGCGGGATCAGAAAAAACCCGCTCGCGACAAACGCCACATAAGCGAAATGCACGACCAGGACCGCATCGGCCCCGTAGGACTCGATCATCATGCAAGCCTCCCTCGCCCGGCCGCCACCCCGCCGCGCGGCGCCTGCGCACGCCCCACGCGCGTCCTCGCAACACGCGGAGAAAGACGCGGGCGCCGGTGGTCGGGGTATTCGTCGAAGGATGAGCGGCAAGCCGGCGGACCCCCGCTCACCCTAGCGCGCCGCGCCCAAGGCGCGCAACCTGGCCCCGGGCCTACAGTTCCCGATCCTGCGCGGGATCGGCCCAGACCTCGCGATCGCGGCCATTGTGCTTGGCGGCATAAAGGGCGCGATCGGCGCGCGCGATGGCGCTGTCGGGGTCCAGGTCCCTGGCATCCACGCAGGTCGAGCCGATGCTCACGGTCACGGTGATCGATCCGCCCTGGCACGCGAAGGGCGCGCCCCGCACCGCCTGAAGCAGCTTGGTGGCGGTGACGCGCACGCCCTGCGCGCTGGTGCCCGGCAACACCACCAGAAACTCCTCGCCGCCATAACGCCCGACGACATCGCTCCCGCGCATGGTCGTGCGCAGGCGCGTGGCCATCTGCGCCAACACCTCGTCACCGGCGAGATGCCCCCATTCATCGTTGATCGTCTTGAAATGATCGAGGTCGATCATGAGGACGCCGACCGCCGCGCCGCCTTGTCGCCGGCCCTCGAAGTGCTCGGACAGCTGCCGAAGGACCGCGCGGCGGTTCAAAAGCTGCGTGAGCGCGTCGCGTTCGGCCATGGTGCTCAACGCGCTGTTCATGGCGCGCAGATCGGCATTGGCGTGATTCATGCGCGCCTCGTGCCACACGAGCCGGCCGTAGAGCCGGTTCACCTCCGCGAGACAGCCGAGCAGCACCGCCAGGGCCGCCCCCAGACTGATGGCATGCGCGGCATACCAGCCGTTGCTAAACCGCCCATCGCCGAGATGCATGAGCGCCGTGTCGCACCACATCCCGGCCATGGCCACGAACAGCCAGGTGTCGAGCACGGTGCGCGCCCTGCGACCATAGGCGAGCGCCCACATCGCAAGCCCCATGGCCACCGGCAAGGCCACCAACAGGAAGGTCGGCAAATGGAAGCGCGCCTCGCCGATCAGCGCCGGCAGCGACCCCGAGCGCGCGAGCGCCACGGCCGCGGCCACCGACGACAACATGACCGACGCGCCGGCGCGGGCGACGCGCGCGAAGTCCGCCGGACTCGACCACGTCGCGGGATACAGGCCGTAGACGGTCACGCCGCCCACAAAGAACAGATGCCAGAAGACCCACAGCCACGCGGCGGCCTCGCCCGCGCGCCCGCGGGCCACGAAGAACGCCGCCGGGAACAGCCAGGCGTTGACCGCGACCAGCAGCGCGCTGCCAAGATAGGTGGCGGCCAGCACCACCAGCGCCGGCTCCTCGCCGGCGCGCGCCTGCCCCCACAAGAGGTAAGCGGTCAACATGTCGGCGAGCGCGGTCAATGAGGCAAAGGCCGGCAGGAAGCCCGGCAACACCACCGTCCGGGCATAGGCGTGCAGGGCGACAATGAGCGTCACGCCACCCAGCGCCGCTATGATGACGGCCGCCGCCATGCGCACGGACGCCGTGGCCGGGGCCTGACCCAGCGTCAACACCGAACGCTCCACCCCACCCTGGCCCACGCCGATACCCTCGCTTTTCGGAATCCCCCACGATCCTTGCACAGCCCATGCCAAGGCCCCGCCCGGTCCGGACCCAAAAAAAAGGGGGGGCCACAAGGCCCCCCCTTCCTCGATCCCTGAGCGACCCGCTGACGCGGGCGCCGCAAAAGGACTAGGACTCCCCGCCCACCGATTCCAGGCGCGAGCGCCCCGCCGGTCCATGACCGTCCCGATCCGGCGAGCGGCGCGCAAAACTCCGCCCGCCCCCGGGGGCGCCGCCTGGCCGCCCCGAGCGATTGCGATCCCCGGCCCGCTGCGGCCGGCTGCGGCCGGCCGGCGCCGGACCCCGCGCGCCAGGCGCCGGGGGCTCGGTGACCGGGAAGCCCGCCAGGGCGCGCGACGGGATCGGCTGGCCGGTGAAGCGCTCGATGCGCTTCACCGCCCCGTGCTCGGCGCGCAAGGCAAACGACACGGCCGAACCGCTCTGGCCGGCGCGCCCGGTCCGCCCGATGCGATGCACATAGTCTTCCGCGGAGCGCGGGAGGTCGTAATTGAAGACATGCGAGATGGCGGCGACATCGATGCCGCGCGCCGCGACATCGGTGGCCACCAGCACGCGCACCGTGCCCGCGCGAAATTGCGCGAGCGTGCGATTGCGCGCGCCCTGGCGCATGTCGCCGTGCAGGGCCGCGGCGGTATGCCCGTTCTGGCCGATGGCCGTGGCCAACCGTTCGGCGCCGTGCTTGGTGCCGGTGAACACGATCGCCTGCCCCATCGCGTCCTCGTTCAACAGGGTCATCAACATCGCCTTCTTTTGCGCGACGTCGCTGACATAGTGGACGTGCTGGGCGATCTTCGCATTCTGCGCCTCGGTGGGCGCGATGCGGATGCGCTCCGGATCCTTCAAGAGCCGGCCGGCGAGCGTCGCGATGCGGCCCTCGAAGGTCGCCGAGAACATCACCGTCTGGCGCGTCGGCGGGGTCGCCGCCATGATGCGTTCGACGTCCGCGAGAAAGCCCATGTCGAGCATGCGGTCGGCCTCATCGAGGATCACGACCTCGAGGCGCGAGAAGTCGATGCGCCCCCGCTCCATATGGTCGAGGAAGCGGCCCGGGGTCGCCACCAGGATGTCGAGCGGCCGCATGAGAAGCTTTTGTTGCGGCGGATAGGGCACGCCGCCCACGATCGTCCCGAAACGCAGGTGCGAAAGCTCCTTGGCGTACAACGATGCGGCATCCCGCACCTGGGTCGCGAGCTCGCGGGTGGGGGTCAGCACCAGCGCCCTCGGGCCGCGCCCGGCGGGCGCCCGGCGCGTCTCGAGCCGGTGCAAGGTGGGCAGCAAAAAGGCCGCCGTCTTGCCGGTTCCGGTCTGGGCACAGGCCATGACGTCGCGGCCGGCGAGTACCGCCGGGATCGCGCTTTCCTGAATGGGGGTGGGCTGTTCATAGCCGGCGGCCTCGAGGGCTTTCAACAACGGGGCTGCCAGATTCAGCGATGCAAAGGACATGAAGACTCCTGAAAAAACCTAGGGAAGCGGCGCGCGGCCGCACGCCATCGGCACCCTGAAGGGCGACAATGGTTATGACGGGATTAGGGTAACGACTGACGGAGGTCGGAACGTGCGGGATACAATCTTGATATCGACAACACTACAGACATTAGCCATCCTGAGTCGCCATTATGGAGCCAAGGGCCCCTCTTGCGCAAGGGGGGGGCCGACGGGGCGCCGGACTCCCTCATTCCCCGCCAGGTCTTGGCGGGGCACGGCGTCGGCGACGCGCCTTTAGTGGGACCGTGGCGTGGCGCGCCTAAAAGGCGCCGTTGTGCGCCATGGCATGCCTCTGCTCGGCCTTCATGCGCGCCAGGGTCAGGCGATTTTCGATGACGAGATAGGTCGTCGGGTTCGGCCAGCGCCGCTTGACGATGATCTCGAAGCCATACGGCAGCTTCCAGCGCGCCCGCGCGCGGCCGATGGATACGTGCCCGCTCATGCGGGTCGGCGGCCCGTACTTGGCGGTGACCATCTTCAGCACCTCGCTGAAATGCCGGGTGCTGATGAAGCTTGGAAAGGTGTAGACGGCCTTCACGAAGCGCCCGCCCCGGGTGTAGCTCACGGCAAGCTTATGCGCGTGCTTCAAGACCCCGTTGACATCATAGAGGTCGTACCATCGATGCCGCCCGTGAGGGGCCAGGGTCAGATGCGCGCGAATCAGCGCGCGAGAAAGCGTGGTGCGGGTCGCGGTCTGCAGCAACACCCCAAAGAGCGAGGGCCGCGGGGGCACGAACCGGACCGCGCCCACCACGAACAGATACAGCACCGCCGCCCCCAGGCCCAGGCCCCAGGGCCGCGCCCTCGCGGGCGCGGTCAGATCTTGCGCCATACGCTTGCGATCCACCGGGCCTGCGCCACCGGCACGTCCCCCGGACGATAATAATGCGTGAGCGCCGCGAAGCCCGCCGCCTCGGTGAGCGAGCGCCACGTCGGCCAGTCGTGCAAGACCCCGTAACGCCCATCCCGATAGCCCTCCTCGCCGGTCCCGCGCGGGTTCGAGGCGAAGAACACCCCGTTGTCGCGCAGCGCCGCGTGCAGGCGCGCCAACACCAGCGGCAGGCTCTGGCGCGGGACATGAAACAAGGAGGCGTTGGCGTAAATGCCGTCGAAGTGTCCGCGCGGCAGATCCAGATCCAAGAAATCCTGCTGCCAGACCTCGCACTTGCTGTATGCTTGAGCCATGGCGACAAATCGACCCGCGCCCTCCACGCCGATGGCGCGATGGCCGAGATCGGAAAAGGCCTTCAGGTCACGGCCGGGGCCGCACCCGAGATCCAGGATCGTCCAGGGGCCGCCAGGGCCAAGCGCTGCCAGCAACGCCTCGCGGTTCTGCGTGACGTCATGGTCGCGGGTCGCCTCCCAAAACGCCGCCGCCCGATGCTCGTAATGGGCCAGGGTGGCATCCAGCAACGCCCGCAACTCCAAGGAAGGTAGCGACATGGCCACAAGCTTAGACCATTTCCAACCCCGACGCGATGCCAGTCCTCTCCGGCGCGAGCGCCCACGCCCGTCCGGGCGGTTGGCGCCGGCCCTGCTCGTGCTCATGGTGGCGGCCGCGCCGCACGCCCTGGCGCGACGCCTGCCGTGGGTCGTGGGCGTGAACATCGGCGCCTCGCGGGCCCCCAGGGATGGCACCTCGAAGGATTTCGGGCTCGCGCTCAGCTACCAGCCGCTCTCGTGGCTGGGGCTGCGGGCCGGCTACGAATCCGTGACCGCCTACGAGATGACGCTCGCCGAACTCACCGCGGTCGCGCGGGCGCCCTTGAGCGCGCGCCTGCGCCTCATCGGCATGGCCGGCGGCGCGCACTGGAGCGAGAGCCCCAACGGCCGGCGCGGGGCCCATGGCTTCAATCCGCTGTTCGCCGTGGGCCTGTCCTACCGCCTGGCGCGACCCTGGGGCGTGCGCCTCCAATACCAGTACATCCTCGGCCGCGGGGCGCTCACGCAAAGCCTTTCGAGCGTCCTGCTCAGCCTGCGCTACCGTCTCTAGGGCGCGACCGCTCAGGCGCCCGGCAGGGCGTTGGCCCAGGTCTCGGTCACGCGCTTGCCGCCCTGCGAGAGCGAGGCATGGATGGTGACCGGTGCCGCGCCCGTGCGCACGACGCCAAACTGCAGGCGGATATCGCCGGCCGCGTTGCGCGTCAGCCACGGCTTGCCGAGCCGCGCCGGACCATAGATGTGCACCACCGGGGCGAGCGCCGCGGGGCTCGATCGCGCCAGCACCGGCCCCGCGAAATCGATGACGTAGGTCTGCGTGTGCGCCGGGCGCTGCCCGCGCCGCCAGGCGCTGACGTAACCGAGATGCGCGCCGCGCGGATCGTCCCCCGTCCAGTTGATGCGGTAATGGAAGGTCATGGGCGTGAGCGCCGGCGGCTGGTTCTTGGGCACCCAGAAGGCCGAGATGTTGTCATTGGTCTGGGTGGTGGTCGGCAACTCCACCAGCACCAGGTGTCCGGGCCCCCAATCGCCCTCCGGCGTCACCCAGGCGTTCGGACGCCGCTCATAATGCATGCCGTAGGCGCGATAGTCGCCCGCGCGGCGCGCCCGCTGCATGAGCCCGAAACCGGCCGGGTTCGTCTCCGGGAAGCGGTAGATGGCGATGCGCTTGGGGTCGCGCAGCGGCCACCACAGGCGCCCGTCATTGGGCAGCGCCACGGCAAGCCCGTCGGAATCGTGCGCGGAACGGATCATGGGATCGAAGCGGCGGTGACTGAACCGCCCCTGGAGGAACATGCTGGTGAGCGGCGCTATCCCCAGGCGTTGGACATGCTGGCGCTCGAACAAGACCTCTTTGA
>DAHWGZ010000096.1 GCA_027335965.1 Acidiferrobacter sp. | reverse complement strand
AAGGCCTTGTTATAGGCGGTCAGGCGCCGTTCGAGGGTCGCGAGGTCGGCGAGTGCCACAGCCAGATCCAGGGCACCGAGCCCGGCTGCGATCGGCCACGGCCAGAGGATCGCGGCGATCGCGATCAGGAGGCTCGCCGCCAGATAGCCGAGCGCGCGCGGCCGTTCATGGAGATAAAACGCATGGAGGCCGAGCGCAAAACCAGCCCACAGGCTGAAGGCCACGCCAGGCTTGCGCAGGCGCTTGACGAGTTCGAGATTGAGCGACTGGAGCCCAGCCCCCGAGAAATCCCATTGTTTCCAGGCGTTCGACATTAAATCATTGTATACTACAAGGCCCGACGGGCGCGCGATCGAGGGGTGGAAAGAGACATGGCTGACCGGCGACTCCAGGTATTCCATACAGTGGCGAGGCTTTTGAGTTTCACCAAGGCCGCGGAGACCTTACACATGACGCAGCCGGCCGTCACCTTTCAGGTGCGCCAGCTCGAGGAATTCTTCAATACCCGCCTGTTCGATCGTACCCACAACCGCATCAACCTCACGGCCGCCGGCGAGCGGGTCTTCGAGTATGCCGACCGGATCATAGGCCTCTACAACGAGATGAACATCCGCGTCCGCGACATCACGGGGGATGTCTCGGGCGTGCTCATCATCGGCGCCAGCACCACCATTGCCGAATACGTGTTGCCAGCCCTTCTGGGCGAGTTTCAGGGGCGCCATCCGGATGTGCGCATCCGGCTTAGCGTGTCCAATTCCCTGGGCATCGTGCATATGGTGGAGAGCAATACCGTCGATATCGGCATTGTCGAATCGCCGGTTGCCAACAAGAATCTCGCGGTGGAGGTCTGTTGGCAAGACCAGCTGGTGTTCATTTGCCGGCCGGATCACGCCATGGCGCGGGTCGACAAGGTCCCGGTGCGCGAGCTGCTCGATCAGCCCTTCCTGGCGCGCGAGGAAGGTTCGGGGACCCGCGAGGTGATCAGCGATTACTTGGCGCACAACGCCCTGCAATGGCACGATCTCAATCTCAGCATGGAGTTCGGCAGCCCCGAATCGGTCAAGAGTTCGGTGGAGGCGGGCTTGGGTGTGTCCATCGTCTCCAAGGCGACGGTGGCAAAGGAGTTGCGGCTCGGTACCCTCGTGGCCTTGCCCCTCGATCCGCCCATCGACCGCCCATTCTCCTTTGTCTATCAACGCCAGAAGTTCCGCCTGCGGGCGGTGGAGGAGTTCATGCGCTTCGCGCATGCGCATTGCGAGCGTCAGGGTGGCGTCGAATCGGTGGCCAAGGCGCAGGCTTCATGAAGCAATTCGCGGTCGTCCAGCACACTTACTCGGAGTTCCTCGGGCTGATCGAAAATCAGCTCGAAAAGCGCGATATCGGTTTTGCCTATTTCCGGCCGTTCGTGGGCCAGGACCTGCCGGGCAGCGCCGGCCAGTTCGACGCCCTGTTCGTGCTCGGAGGCCAGGCCCCGCCCAGCGATCAGGACAAGAACCCCTGGCATGACGATGAGTTGCGGCTGATCGGGATATTTCGCGACGCGCGCCGGCCAATGGTGGGGCTCGGCTATGGCGCGCTCCTGCTCGCCGAATACGAGGGCGCGCTCTTGAGTCCCGAGCCTTTTCATGACGCCTACTGGACGACCGCCCACAAGACCAAGGCGGGGGAGGCGGACGCCTTGGCCCAGGCGGTCGACGGCCGGCCGGTGCTGGTGATGGCCAATGGCGCCGCGACCCTGCCCAAGGGCATGGAGCCGATCGTGGTCGACGATGCCGGCCGCTGGATCGCCATCCGCCCCGACCCCCTGGCCTATGGCCTGTTGTTTCGCCCCGAACTGAAGCCCGGGATGATCGAGGACATGATCATGGAGGCCAAGCGCAGGACGCCGCCCGATATCGGCGAGTTGCTGGCCGAGGCGCGCCAGCATTGGGGGGATACGCAGCGCACCACAGACCAGGTGATCGTGGCGCTCGTAAAAGAGCTCGATTTGATGCGGGAGCGGCGCAAAATGCCGGTCTTCCGATTGAATGTCGGTGAGTAGCCGTGGACCGCTTCGAGAAACGTCTGCTGGCGGTGGTGCGTGATCTCCCGGACGAGGGCCAGGAGCAGCTTTTGGCGTTTGCCGAATTCCTGCATGTGCGGCTCGGCGGCCTGAAGTCCGTGGTACCGTCCGAGCCGCTGTCGATCCCGCGGCCCGAGGAGGAGAGCGTGGTGCGCGCCATCAAGCGACTCGCGGCAAGTTATCCCATGCTGGATCGCGGGAAGATGCTAAACGAGACCTCGACCCTGATGGCCCAGAATGTCATCGGCGGGCGGCCGAATGCGGAGGTGATCGACGATCTGGAGGTGCTCTTCAGGACGCATTTCGAGACCTACCGGGCGTCCAAGACTTAAGTCGGGGGCCGTGCCTCTGCTACACTCCATCGCCCTATGCCGACACGCGTGAAAATTTGCGGGATCACCAGGCCCTCGGATGCGCAGGCCGCAGCCGCGGCGGGCGCCGACGCCATCGGTCTCGTGTTTTATCGGCCGAGTCCGCGCCATGTCGATATCGAGGCCGCGCGGGCGATTCTGGCCGTTCTGCCCCCGTTCGTGACACGCGTCGGGCTGTTCGTCGACGCTGCGCCCGAGGAGATCGAGGCGGTGCTGGCGGGCGTGGCGCTGGATGTCTTGCAGTTTCATGGCCGGGAGACCCCGGAAGAGTGTCGGCGTTATGGTCGGCCGTATCTGAAGGCGATCGCCATGACGGAGGGGGTGGATGTGCGCGCGGCCGAGTCGCGTTATGCCTCCGCCCAAGGCCTGTTGCTGGATACCCACCAAAAAGGGCGTCCTGGCGGGACCGGGCAGGTCTTCGATTGGGGGCGGATTCCCGGCGGTCTTTGCAAGCCCGTGATCCTGGCGGGCGGCCTGTCGCCCGCCAACGTGGCGGCGGCCATCAATGAGGTCCGGCCCTATGGGGTCGATGTCAGCGGCGGCGTCGAAAGCGCGCCTGGGATCAAGGATGAGCGGCGCATGCGTGAGTTTTGCCGCTATGCAAGAGGAGAAGCATGAGTTACGAACAGCCGGATGAGCGTGGGCACTTCGGGCCATATGGGGGCCGGTTCGTGGCCGAGACCTTGATGGGTCCGCTTGCCGAGCTCGAGCGCGCGTACCGCGAGGCGCGCGTCGACCCCGCCTTTCAGGCGGAGCTTGCCGCCGATTTCCGGGATTACGTGGGGCGGCCGTCGCCGCTGTACCTCGCCGAGCGCCTGACCGCGCACGCGGGCGGCGCGCGCATCTACTTGAAACGCGAGGACTTGAACCATACCGGCGCCCACAAGGTGAACAATACGATAGGCCAGGCCTTGCTCGCCCGCCGCATGGGCAAGAAGCGCCTGATCGCCGAGACCGGGGCCGGCCAGCATGGGGTGGCGACCGCCACCGTGGCCGCCCGCCTGGGGCTGTCATGCGTGATCTATATGGGCGCCGAGGATATCGCGCGTCAGGCCCCCAACGTCCGGCGCATGCGTCTTTTGGGGGCCGAGGTGGTGAGCGTCACGCTGGGTTCGCGGACCCTGAAGGATGCCATGAACGAGGCCATGCGCGACTGGGCGACGACGGTCGACGAGACGTTTTATGTGATCGGGACGGTGAGTGGACCGCATCCCTATCCGGCCATGGTGCGCGATTTCCAGGTGGTGATCGGGCAGGAGGCCCGCCGCCAGTTCCTGGAGCGCGAGGGGCGCCTGCCGCACGCGTTGGTGGCCTGCGTGGGCGGCGGCTCCAACGCCATCGGGCTCTTTCACGCGTTCCTGGATGATGCCGAGGTCGCGCTCTACGGGGTCGAGGCGGCGGGCAAGGGGTTGGCGACGGGCCAGCATGCGGCGCCGCTCACGGCCGATAGCGGGCGCGGGGTATTGCACGGGGCGCGCAGCTATCTCATGTTCGACGAGGATGGGCAGATTCGCGACACGCACTCGATCTCGGCGGGCCTCGATTATCCGGGCGTGGGACCCGAACATGCGTGGCTGAAGGATAGCGGGCGGGCCCGCTACGTGGCGGTCGACGACGAAGAGGCGCTGGCGGCGTTTCATGCGCTCACGCGTCTCGAGGGCATCCTGCCGGCGCTGGAGTCGAGCCATGCGCTCGCCTATGCGCAGACCTTGGCGGCGCGCCTCGGGCCCGAGGCGGCGCTGATCGTGAATCTGTCGGGTCGCGGGGACAAGGACGTGGAGACCGTGGCGGCCTACGAGGGGGTTTCGACGTGTCGCGGATAAAGAACACATTCGCGGCGCTGGCCGGCACGCGCGCGGCGCTGATCCCGTTCATCACGGGCGGCGATCCCACGCTTTCGGCCACCGTGCCGCTCATGCGCGCGCTGGTGCGCGCGGGCGCCGATCTGATCGAGGTCGGCATGCCGTTTTCCGACCCCATGGCCGACGGCCCGGCGATCCAGATGGCTCACCAAAGGGCGCTCGCCGCCGGCGCCACGACTCGCGCCATCATCGATCTGGTGGCGGCGTTCCGGCGCGACGATACGCGCACGCCGGTGATCCTCATGGGTTATGTGAACCCGGTGGAGGTCATGGGTTACGGGGTCTTTGCGCGGGCCTGCCAGGCGGCCGGTGTCGATGGCGTGCTGCTCGTCGATATGCCGCCCGAGGAGGCCGCCGAATGGCGCGCCGAGGCCGCGCGCGCGGGCATCGACACGATTTTCCTGCTGTCGCCGACGACATCGGTGGAACGGCTCGCCGTGATCAGCGCGGCCTCCACGGGCTTTCTTTACTATGTGGCCTTGAAGGGGGTCACCGGGGCAAGTCACCTGAACGTGGCCGAGGTCGCCGAGCGGCTTGCGATCGTGCGCAAGAGCGCGGCGATTCCGGTGGGTGTGGGCTTTGGGATTCGCGACGCGCGCTCGGCGGCCGAGGTGGGGCGCTTTGCCGACGCCGTCATCGTCGGCAGCGCGATCGTGGAGAAGATGGCGGCCGGGACGTCCACCGAGGCGGCGATCGCCGATACCGAGGCCTTCGTGCGTGACCTGCGCGCGGCCCTCGTGCGTGGCGGGGGGATGCCATCATGAGTTGGTTCGACAAGCTTCTGCCCCCCAAGATCAAGAGCCGGGGGGTGGCGAAGAAGGCCGTTCCCGAGGGCTTGTGGAGCAAATGCCCGGCGTGCGCCAATGTCTTGTATCACGCCGAGATCGAAAAGAATGCGGGCGTATGTCCGCGCTGCGATCATCATATGCGCATATCGGCGCGCAAGAGGCTCGCCGCCTTCCTCGACGCCGGGGATCATCCCGAGATCGGGGCCGGCCTCGCGCCCACGGATTTCCTCAAGTTCAAGGACAGCAAGCGCTACAAGGACCGCCTGACCGATGCCGTGAAGACCACCGGGGAGTCGGATGCGCTCGTCGTGATGCGGGGGCGCGTGCAAGGCCTGCCGCTGGTGGCCGCGGCCTTCGAGTTCGCCTTCATGGGCGGCTCCATGGGCTCGGTGGTCGGCGAGCGTTTCGTGCGCGGCGTGGATATGTGCCTTTCCGAGCGCCTGCCCTTCGTCTGTTTCGCGGCGAGCGGCGGCGCGCGCATGCAGGAGGGGCTGACCTCGCTCATGCAGATGGCCAAGACCAGCGCGGCGCTGGCGCGCATGGCGGACGAGGGGTTGCCGTTCATCTCGGTGCTCACCGACCCGACGATGGGAGGGGTATCGGCGAGCTTCGCCATGCTCGGCGACGTGATCATAGGCGAGCCCAAGGCCCTGATCGGCTTCGCGGGTCCGCGCGTGATCGAGCAGACCGTGCGCGAGACCCTGCCGGAGGGCTTTCAGCGGTCGGAGTTCCTGCTCGACCATGGCGCGATCGACATGATCGTGCATCGCCACAAGCTGCGCGAGACGATCGCCCGGCTGTTGTCGATCATGACCAATAGACCGCTTGTCGCCCATACCACCAACGCGTTGCACAAAGACCTCTGAGTCACGAAACCCTTCAAGAATGGCTGGCCCACATAGACCGCCTTCACTCTCGCGGCATCGATCTCGGGCTGCGCCGGGTGCGCGCGGTCTATGAGCGCATGGCGCCCTTGTCATGCCCGGTCATCACCGTCGGCGGGACCAACGGGAAGGGTTCGACATCCGCCATCCTGGAATCCTGCTATCGGGCGGCCGGCTATCGCACCGGCGCTTATTTCTCGCCGCATCTTATACGCTACAACGAGCGCGTGCGCGTGAATGCCGAGGAGGCCACCGACGAGGCCTTGTGCGAGGCCTTCGCCGCGGTCGAGGCGGCGCGCGGCGATACCTCTCTGACCTACTTCGAGTTTGGCACGCTGGCCGCGCTTTCGCTGTTTGCGCGCACCGCTGTCGATGTGGCGATCCTGGAGGTGGGGCTTGGCGGCCGGCTCGATGCGGTCAACATCGTCGACGCCGACGTGGCGGTGGTGGTCTCGGTGGGCACCGATCACAAGGACTGGCTGGGTCCGG
>DAHWGZ010000095.1 GCA_027335965.1 Acidiferrobacter sp. | reverse complement strand
AGAACACCTTGCGCATGCCGATCGAGAACACGCTCTGGGTGCCGTTGCTGGCACCCGCGGCGATCGCGGCCGCCGAGGACGCCCCGGTGATGTGCGTGCGCCGGTAACCGCCGTAGAGGCTGAAGCCCTTCTTGAAGTTGTAGAAGGTACCCACCGCGATGTAGCTCACCTTGATGTCGGTGCCGGGGGTATACTTGTCGGTGGTCTCGCCCACCTGCAGCGCCGGCGCCCAGTGGCCGGCATAGCCATCGACCCCGAGGAAGTAGTCGCGCGTCGGATGGGCCTCGCCGGCGGTCTGAAGGTTTTCCACCTGACCCATGAGCGCCACCGGGCCGAAGTCGTACTTCACGCCGAACTTGGTGTTGTTCTGGGCCACCCCGGATGTAACACCTCCAGCATTAGGCTTGCCGCCCGCGGGGAACGCGTACGTCAGGCCATTACCGACCCCGATCGGGGCGGCATAGGGCTTGAAGGTCTGGTCGCCGCCCGGGGCCGAGGCATGGTCGCGGGCCACGAAGAGGCTCCAGCCCATGGCCTTCCACTGCACGGCACCGGCGTAATCGCCGTGCTGAGCGGTGAGTTGGTTTGCCGTATTGCTGCCGTTGACGCCGGCATTCATGGGGCTGTAGGCGAAGGCCACGTGGAAGCCGCTGAAGTCCGGCGACTGGTAGAGGATGGAGTTCGACATGAAGCCGTTCTGGCCGAACACGCCGGCGGACATGCCGCCGTTGCCGCGCGCCTGCAGGTCGGTGGTGACGAAGGCATCCCACATGACGCCGCCGGTGTACTTGTAGGGGCTCGCGATATTGCCGAGCTCGATCGAGCCGAAGCCCCCCTTCAGGCCCACGTACTTCTCGCCGGCATCGGTGCCCGGCGCGTACGGAGACTGATCAATGCCCGAGGCCTTGCTGCTACCGCCCACGGTATTGATCTTCAGCATGTAGTAGGCCATGCCGGTGAGGCCATAGCCGAGCTTCTGGTTGGCCTCGACCCACAGGCGGCCGCGACCGTTGTCGAGCATGTTCGTGCCCTGGCTCCGCACCACGCCATTGCTGGAGTCCTTCCAGTAACCGATCTCCCCTTGCGCCATGCCGCCGATCTTGACGCCGGCCACGGCGGCCATCGGAACCACCACCAAAGCCGCGCTCACCGCAGCCGTCAATACCTTGCACTTCATGCTAAGACTTGCCTCCTCACCTGACAGAATGTTTTCTTTTTTGGTTCACCAACCAGACGCCGGAGCGTCTATCCTGGGGAGATATAGCAAGCGGCCTTGGCAAAAGCAATACAGAAGAGCTTGCTTATATATGATATGGCCATGGGGTGGTTTTATGACAGGCGGGCGGTGTGATGGATGCATCTCTGACATGCCCGTGGGCCTGAGGGGCGGGAGCGATCCGCGCCGGTGGCGCGCACGGAAGACGCGGCCCGGCCCCTCGCGCGATAATGGGGGCGCGCCATGAGCCTGGCGCCGGCGCCCGATGACCGCGGGCCACGCGCCGTCAGCCGCCTGTGGGCGTTTTTCGTACTCGGCATACTGATCACGACGCTCGCCTTCGTGGCGGCCACGTGGCGCGAGCTCGAGCACGCCACGCGCAATCGCCTGGCCATCATGGCCACCGCCATCGGACGGGTGGAGCAGGCCTATGTCGAGAACACGGCCGACGAGATGCGCAGGCTCAACGCCCTTCTGCGCGAGACGCCCGGGCCGGAGCGCGCCCGCGTCCTGCGCCGGTACGTGGCCAGCCACCCGCGCGACGCCAACGCCGCCATCGTCGATGCCCGCGACCACGTTCTCGAAACGGCTCGGCCGCTGGCGATCCCGCCGGCCACCCTGCGCCACGCCCTCCCGCCCCTCGCGACCCTGTGTCTGCTGCGACATCACTTGTGTTTATCGCCCCCGCTCGCCACGGCGCGCGGGCGTCGGGCCCTGTTTGCGCGGCCATTCATCGCGCACGAGACCCTGATCCTGGAGCGGCCGCTCTCCACTTGGCCGCGGCTACGCGCGCTCGTCCGAAAACTGCCGCCGCACTTCCACATCTTCATCGTGAACCGCAACGGCGCCCTCGAATACAGGATTCCGCATTCGGCCCGCGCGCCATACGCCCGCGTGCGTCATGGCGCGCTTATGCGCGCCCTGAAGAGGGCCGCGCACGGGGATAGCGGGGTGTTTTCGGGACAAACGCAGACCGGCTGGCGCTTCGGGGCCTACCAATCCGCGCGCTATGGCCTCGTAGCCGGCGTCAGCCTGCCCTTGAAAAGCGTGCTCCAGACGTTCACCCACAGGCTCGAAGTACCGCTCGCGCTGATATTTGTCCTGCTCGTGAGCGCCACCTTCTACTACCGGTCTTTCCATCAGGAGATGGCGCGCGCCGAGGCCGTCCAGGAAATGGCCGATAACCGCATCCGCGAGGAACGGCTGTTTGCCGAACAGCAGCGCGACTTCTATCTGGCGGTGAGCGAGCTGAACCAATTCATCGTGCGCCACCCGGACCCGGACCGGCTGTTCGCCGAGACCTGCCGGATCATCATCGCCTACACCGGCCTGCTGTTCGCCTGGATCGGCCGCGTCGAGCCCTCCGGGGATATACGGGTCGTGACCTTCAGCGAGAAACGCCCGCTCGGCATCGACTGGTTCCATTGCGTGTTCACCGCCGACCCGAATCGTCCGGAAGGCCTTGGCACCGCCGGACGGGCGGTGCGCAGCGGACGCACCGAGATCACAGACGACCTCTCCCACGACAACCGTTTCACCCCATGGCACGCCATGCACGACCAGGCGGGCACGCAATCGGCGGCGGCCCTGCCGATCCGCACCAAGAACGGGATCGTGGCGATACTCGCCCTCGGATCGGAGCGGCTGAACCTGTTCGCGCCGCCGCTCGTGCGCCTTCTCGAGGGCCTGGTCCAGGACCTGGCCTTCTCGCTCGAGGATACCGAACGCGAGCAGCAGCTCATCCATCAGGCGCGCCACGACGCCCTGACCGGCCTCGACAATCGCGTGCTCTTCCGCCAGAAACTGGAGGAGGCCCTGGCGCTGCCGGCGCCAGAGCGCAAGGGCCTGGCCGTCGCCATCCTCGATCTGGACGGCTTCAAGGGCATCAACGACCAGTTCGGCCATGTCGTCGGCGACGAGCTCCTGCGACGGATAGCGGCGCGCATCCGGGCGGCCATCCCCGCGAACACCACCGCCGCGCGGCTCGGAGGCGACGAGTTCGGACTGATTCTGTCCCCCGTCGACGAGCAGGCCCAGGCCGTGTCCGCCATAGAGGCGATCCGCCGGGCCCTCGACGGCCCCTTCGTGGCCGCCGGCCATGAGCAGCTGGACATCGGAGCCAGTATCGGGATCAGCCTGTCGCCAGGCAACGGCAACCAGGTGGACGACCTCATAAGGCGCGCCGATCTCGCCCTATACGAGGCCAAGCGCCTGGGCAAGAACGTCTATCGCTTCTTCACGCCGGCGCTCGAAGAGCGCCTGCGCAATCAGCACCAGCTGCGACACGAATTTGTGACGGCCTTGCGCGAGCACGTCCCGGTCCTGTACTTCCAGCCACAAGTGGAGATCGTCAGCGGGCGCCTGCGCAGCCTCGAGGCGCTGCTCCGCTGGCCGCGCGGCGACGGCAAGATATGGGCCCCGGGGGAATATTTTCCGGCGATCGAACAGGACACCGATCTCATGCGCCAACTCGACCTCCATGTGCTCGACCAGGCCTGCGCGGCGATCCGCCATCTCGCCCGCGAGGAGATACGCGTCCCGATCGCCGTCAATATCCACAGCCGCCACCTCCTGCATCCGGACTTCCTCGAGGATATCCGGTCCCTTCTGAAAAATGACGCCGACATCAGCCGCTATCTCGAGATCGAGATCACCGAAACGAGCGAGCTCTCCGACCTCGCGCTGGCCGGCGAGATACTGGGCGAGTGCCGGGCGCTGGGCCTTGCCATCGCCCTCGACGACTTCGGCACCGGCTATGCCTCGCTCAACTATCTCCAGAAACTGCCGTGCGACATCCTGAAGATCGACAAGAGCTTCGTGAACGACATGGGCGAAGACCCGCGGGACTTCGCCATCGTGAGCGGCATCCTGACCGCGGCGCGCGTCCTGCACCTGACCACCGTCGCCGAGGGGATAGAAGAGCCGGAACAAGGCCTGCTTCTGCATGATCTTGGCTGCCAGTACGGGCAGGGTTACGCCATCAGCAAACCCCTGCCCCTGGACGCCGTGGCCCACTGGCTGCGGGGCTGGCGGCCCCCCGACCTCTGGATCGCGCGGCAGCGGCCGATCGGCACGGAGGTCGCGCCATGGCTTGCGCGCGCCACGCACAAGAAGCAGCTGAAGACCGTGGTCGAGGCCCTGCGGCTTACGCGGTCACCGATCCCCGCGGCCGCATTCGCGATCGATGCCTGCCCGCTCCACAAGGCCCTGCAGGCCCTGGCGCCGAGCCCGCTCGAGACCCTCCACGCCCGCCTCCACCACCTCATGATGAAGGCCATCCGCGAGCATGCCGACGGCGCGCCCACGCACGTCTCCACGCTCACGCAACTCCAGGCCGCCGAAGACGAACTGGACGCCCTGCTCCTGCGCACCCTCGCGGGGCCGCATCGCACCGCGGCCGGCCCCTGACCCCGATGCCGTCGGCCGCGCCCGCACGGGCCCCCGCAACGGCTACACTTGGGGCATGCGCGCCGATCTCAAGAAGCGTCCGAATGTCACGGCCGGTGAGGCGATGGCCCATATGCTCATACTGGCCGTCGTCGCCGCCAGCATGGGGGCGTCTTTTTTCTTCGAGACCACCGACTACCGGGAAGGACCGATAGCGGCTGCCCGCGGCACGGTCACGAACATCGCCATGGACGCGACATCGGCCTATGGGCTGCCGCGGGAGATGATCACGGTCCAGCTTGCCCATGGACCCAGGGTGGTGGCGACCGCGCCACGCGGCCTGCCGATACGACGAGGCGCGACGGTGATCGTCGACACCTATCGCTATCACCTCACCGGCACCCGCGCCTATCGGGTGCACGGCTTCATGGTCCACCCGCATCCGGTCCGGGCCGGGGTCGCGCGCCCCCCGCTCTCCCAACACGGCCCTCATTTTCATGCGCGCGATACGGCAAGCCGCGCGGGAGGCCCGGTCTTCGCGGGCGCGCCGATGGCGGGGTTGCGTTAAAGGATGGGCGCATGGCCCAGCTCGACCGCCAAGGAACCACCCGCCACGCGCCTGGCGGACGACACGAGGACCGCCGGTCATGACGACCGTACCCACGCCAGCCGATGATGCGCTCATCCGCCAGGCGGCCTTCCATCATGTGCGCCGGCTCCAGGCCCTGCATGGTCAGCTGAGCGCCGCACAGATCGGCGCGGGCTTTATGTTGGGCGGCGAGCGCCTCCCCCTCGTCAACCCGCAGCGCGGCATCTTCAAGCCACGGCCGATGCGATCCTGCCTGTCCATCCGAACGGTATTCCCGAGGAGCGGCGCGCGGATCTGGTATGACGACCAGCGCGAGGCGCAGCGCAAGGTCTTTGCCGCTCACGAGACCGTCGATTACGCCTTCATGGGCAAGGACCCCGAGGCCGCCGAGAACCGGTGGCTGCGCGAGGCGTTCCGGGAGCAGGTGCCGCTCATCTATTTTTTTGGATTCGCGCCAGGCCTCTATCATGCCATCATCCCGGCGTTCATCGCCGATTGGGACGCGACGCGCCTTGTGGCGCGCATCGCTTTCGGGCTCCCTGATGAGGCGGGGCTGTCCTTGCCCGCGACCGCGCCCGAACGCCGCTACGCCCTCGACATCGTCAAGCGGCGCCTCCATCAGAACACGTTCCGCGAGGCCGTGCTCATGGCCTATGAGGGACGCTGCGCCCTGTCCGGGCTCCCCGAGGCGCGGCTCCTGGACGCCGCCCACATCATGGCCGACGGCCACGCCGGCTACGGACAGCCGGTCGTGCCCAACGGCATCCCGCTCACCAAGATCCATCATGCCGCCTTCGATGCGCACTTGATCGGCATCGACCCCGACTACCGGCTGCACGTCTCCGAAAAACTGTTGATTCAGCGCGATGGACCGATGCTGGAGGCCTTGAAGCGCCTGGATGGCGGGACCATCCACCTCCCCGCGCGCGACCGCGACCGGCCCGATCGCGAGCGGCTCGCGCGGCGATTCGAGGACTTTCAAGCCGCGCAGTGACAACGCGGCCACGATCCCCTCTGGCCGGCACTCATCCGCAACCCCCCTTGCGCCGCGCACCGTCCGCACGCAGGCCCGCACCCGCCTCGCGAGAAGTCCTGCTGGCGCGCATAGCCGCCTCCCGGACCTTGGGAATTTGGCTCTTCAGCGGAATTTGTGGGTGTCGTTTAGGGCCCGATACCCATCAGGAACTGGTAAAGGTGAGCACACACGGCATCGTAGGCCTCATGCTCGCGCACATAGCGCGCATCGTTCCACAAAGGACCACCCTGCGCGTGAATGTATTTGAGAATGAGGGCGCGACCGGATAGTCGCCGGTCGCGCTCCTCGAAGTGGGTCCGATGAATGATCTCGCCGCCCAAGATCC
>DAHWGZ010000094.1 GCA_027335965.1 Acidiferrobacter sp. | reverse complement strand
TTCAGACTCTGCTGCATGGCATCAAGCCTTATTCCGTCGCCGAGGGCGAAGAATACATGAATACCCGCCAGCGCGAACACTTCCGCAAGGTTCTGCTCGCCTGGAAGGCGGAACTCATACAGGAAGTCTCGCGCACCATGCACGCCATGCAAGACGAGACCGCCAACCATCCGGACCCGAATGACCGCGCGAGCCAGGAAACGGACATGTCGCTCGAGCTGCGCAATCGCGAGCGCGAGCGCAAATTGATCAAGAAGATCGATGAGGCCGTGAGCCGCATCGATGCCGACGATTATGGATATTGCGAGAACTGCGGGGTGGAGATCGGCGTGCAGAGACTCGAGGCGCGGCCGACCGCCACCTTGTGCATAGACTGCAAGACCTTAGACGAGATCCGCGAAAAACAGATGGCTTGAGGGTCCGGGCGGCCGGCAGGCGGGCGATGCCCGTAACGCCGACGTCATCCGGAAGGAACGGACCCCGGGCCGGCCGGCCATCGCCGGCCCGGCCGTGAGAGCACCGAGGAGCCGGCTGTGATACACGCCTTCATCCATGCCCTGGCCGGCGCCATGCTGCTCATGATCCGCCAGACCGGCTACGCCGGCATAGCGGCGCTCATGACGCTGGAGAGCGCCTGCATCCCCATCCCCTCGGAGGTCATCATGACCTTCTCGGGCTACCTGGCGTCGACCAAGGCCCTGGGGCTTTTCGGGGTCGTGGCGGCCGGCACCATCGGCAATGTCGCGGGCTCCCTCGTCGCCTACGCCCTCGGCGCCTATGGCGGCCTGCCGTTTCTGCGCCGCCACGGACGCAAGATCCTGATCTCCCCCCACGACCTCGACCGCGCCCACGCCTGGTTCGCGCGCTACGGTCAGGCGGCGGTGTTCGTCGGTCGCCTGCTACCCATCCTGCGCACCTTCATATCGCTCCCGGCGGGCGTGGCGCGCATGCCGCTTGCGCCATTCATCGCCTACTCGGCGGCCGGCTCGTTCATCTGGTGCGCGGTTTTGGCATGGGTCGGCCTGCACCTCGGCCAGCATTGGCAGGCGCTCGCGCCCTACATGCACGGGGTGGACGATGCCGTGGCCGGCGGCCTCGTGGTGTTCCTGGCCGTGGCCATCCGCCGCCATCGCCGCGCCGACCAAAAGCCCCCCGCCACCGGCGACCACGACGCGCCGGGGGCGGAATCCAACGAACGGAGCTGAGATCGGGAGGTACACCTTGAGCCACGAATCGCGCGATCCCATTGAGTCGCTGTTCACAGAAGACCGCATATTCCCCCCGCCGAAGGACTTCGGACGCGGGGGCCACATGACCGAGGAACTCTACCGGCGCCTGCTCGCCGAGGCGCAAAGCGACTACGAGGGGTTTTGGGCCCGGCGCGCGCGCGAGGAAATCGACTGGATCAAGCCCTTCACCCGCACCCTCGACGAGAGCCAGGCCCCGCATTATCGCTGGTTCGACGACGGCGTCCTGAATGTCTCCGTGAACTGCCTGGACCGGCACATCGCGCGCCGCGCCGACAAGCCGGCCATCATCTTCGAGGGCGAACCGGGGGATGTGCGCACCTTAAGCTACCGGGAACTGCTCGCCGAGGTCGGGCGCTTCGCCAATGCCCTGCGCGCCCAGGGCGTCAAGACCGGCGACCGGGTGGTGATCTACATGCCCATGGTGCCGGAGGCGGTCATCGCCATGCAGGCGTGCGCGCGCATCGGCGCCATCCATTCGGTGGTGTTCGGGGGCTTTTCGAGCGAATCCCTGAAGGACCGCATCGTCGACGCCGGGGCCACGGTGGTGGTGACCGCCGACGGCGGGCATCGCGGGGGGCGCGTCATCGGGCTCAAGGCCATCTGCGACCAGGTGCTAGACGAGTGCCCGACGGTGGGCACGGTATTCGTGTTGAAGCGCGCCGGCAACGCCATCGCCTGGCGCCCCGGACGCGACATCTGGTGGCACGAGGCGGTGGCCGATGTGAGCGCCGACTGCGCCCCGGTGGCGGTGGACAGCGAGCATCCGCTGTATCTGCTCTATACCTCGGGATCGACGGGAAAGCCCAAGGGCATACAGCACGCCAGCGCCGGCTACCTCCTCGGCACCATCCTCACCATGCGCTGGGTGTTCGACATCCGCGAAGACGACGTCTTTTGGTGCACGGCGGACGTGGGCTGGGTGACCGGTCACAGCTATGTGGCCTACGGACCGCTCGCGTGCGGCGCAACCATGGTCATGTACGAAGGGGCCCCGACCATCCCCGACCCCGGACGCTTCTGGGATGTCTGCGAACGCCACCGGGTCAGCGTCTTCTATACCGCGCCGACCGCCATCCGCGCCCTGAAGAAACACGGGGACGATTACCCGCGCGCCCATGACCTAAGCCGCCTGCGGCTCCTCGGGACCGTGGGCGAGCCCATCAATCCCGAGGCCTGGATGTGGTACCACCAGGTCATAGGCGAAAGCCGCTGCCCGATCGTCGATACCTGGTGGCAGACCGAGACCGGGGTCCACATGATCGCGCCGATCCCCGGGGTCGTGGCCACCAAGCCCGGGTCCTGCACGCTGCCGCTCCCCGGCATCGTGGCCGACGTGGTGGATGCCGAGGGCACCCCCGTGACCGCCCCCGGCGAAGGGGGGTTTCTCGTCATCAAGCGCCCGTGGCCATCGATGTTGCGCACGGTGTGGGGCGATCCGCAACGCTACCGCGAGACCTATTGGGAGCGTTTCCAGAACCGTTATTATGTGAGCGGCGACGGCGCGCGGCGCGACGCCGATGGCTACTTCTGGATCATGGGACGGGTCGACGACGTCCTCAAGGTCTCCGGTCACCGCCTGGGGACCATGGAGATCGAGTCGGTGCTCGTCGCCCACCCCTTGATCGCCGAGGCCGCGGTCGTGGGCCGGCCCGATGAATTGACCGGCGAGGCGATCTGCGCGTTCGTGGTGCCGCGCGGGCAAAGACCCGTGGGCGAGGAACGCGCCGCGCGCATCGCGGAGTTGCGCGCCTGGGTCGGCGAGAAGATCGGGCCGATCGCCAAGCCCGCGGACATCCGCTTTGCCGACAACCTCCCGAAGACCCGCTCCGGCAAGATCATGCGGCGCCTGTTGCGCGCCGTGGCGCGCGGCGAGACCGTGGATGAGGACGTCTCCACGCTCGAGAATCCGGACATCATACGCCAACTCCAGGGGCACGATCCGGAATGACGCCCTTCAGGGCGCCGGTCTGGGCCCGCAATCCCCACACGCAGACCCTGCTTGGGGCGCTGCGCGACCGCGCGCGCGGCGAGGTCTTGGCGCGCGAGCGCGTGACGCTGGCCGACGGCGACTTCCTGGACCTGGACTGGCTCACGCCGGGACCGCGCACGGGACCCGCGGTGCTCATACTCCACGGACTCGAGGGCTCGTCGCGCTCCCCCTATGTCACGCGCCTCTTGCGCCAGTGCCGGGTGGCCGGCTGGCATGCCGTCGTCATGCACTTTCGGGGATGCAGCGGGGAGCCCAATCGCCTCCCGCGAGGCTATCACGCCGGCGAGACCGGAGACCTCCAGGCGATCGTCGACCTCTTGACGCGCCGCCACCCCGAAGGCGTGTGCGCGGTCGGCTATTCGCTGGGGGGCTCGGTGCTGTTGAAATGGCTGGGTGAGCGCGGGCGCGAGGCGCCGCTCAAGGCCGCGGCCGCCGTCTCGGTGCCCTTCGAGCTCGCGAGCGCCGCGCGACGCCTCGACATCGGGCCATCACGCCTCTACCAATGGGTGCTGCTCCGCTGGCTCAAGCGCTCGTTGACGCGCAAGGCCCGCGAGCGGGGCGGGGATGTACGGTTTCTGAAGGGGCTGCGGGATTTCCGGGCCTTCGACGGCGCGGTCACCGCCCCTCTGCACGGCTTTCGCGACGCCGACGACTACTATAGGCGCGCGAGCTGCCGTCCCTATCTGCGCCACATCACCGTCCCGACGCTGCTCGTGCAGGCCGAAGACGACCCCTTCCTGATGCCCGGCAGCATGCCTCGCGCGGACGAACTCGGGGCGGCCGTGCGGCTCGAGGCCTACCCGCAGGGGGGACATGTGGGCTTTATTGCCGGCGGCACCCCGTGGGCGCCGCGCTTTTGGCTGGATGAGCGCTTGAGGGCCTTTCTCCGGCCCTATATGGACCAAGGGCCCGTGGACAGCCGCCCACGAGCCCTTGCATCCCCTTAACGCCTAGGGCTTCAGCAGATCGAAGCCGTGCTGCTCGAGCTGCATGACGCGGATCACGCCGCCCGGCACGACCACGGCCTGCGGCAAGAGCTTCGGCAGGTGTCCGGTCTTGGCCTTGATGCCGAGCATCGTCATATGGCAGGCGTCGAACTCCACGCCCTGGGCATTCAGGCTCTGCACGCGCAGCCTGAGCGGGCTATGGGCAAACAGCATCTTGAGCCCCGGCCCGTAGGCCACCACCACGATCTGGATCTTGTCGGAACCAAAGTAATTCAAGACATTGGCGACATTCGAGAGCGCGAGACCCCAGCGGTGCGGGTTGCCCTGGTCGACCTGCACGACGAGGTGCTCCTTGGCGAAGGGGTGCGAGTGGATGAACTGGGGCTTGTTGAAATTGTAGTGATCGAACAGCGTCCAGTTCTCGGCCAGGGCCGGCGCGGCCAGGACCCCGGAGGCCAGGATCACGAACAGGAATTTGCGTAGCACTGCCATTTTTCGTAGGACTGTCATAGGACCTCTTTGAGCGTGGTGGTGAGCCATCCCGGAGGGGTTCAGGCGATCCTGCTCGACCCCCCTCGTATTGTCGCGGGCGCATTCCCGCACCCGCGGAATTAGTCGCCCTATCCCGACTGAATCTTACGGGCGCCCCACCCTCCGGCGCTCGCGGTCCTTTAAGGCCGTGTGCCGACCACCACCGCCTCGCGCCCCTCCATGAAATCATGGACCTCGGGCACGAGACCCGCGGCGCGGAAGGCCTCCGCGATCTCGGAGGGCCTCAGGAAGTGATTGCCCTGGACATGCTCCGTCAGGTTCTGGAAGGCCACCATGCGCCGCCCCGGTTCCCGCAAGGCCGCCCGGTCCACGGGCCAATGCGGCTCCCATATGACCGCCGCGCCTCCCGGCTTCAAATGATCGTGCAATATCCGGAACACCGTATCCTTTTCGTCCCACACATGATGCAGGGCACGATTGAGGGCGATGATGTCGGCCGGCTCCGGACTCTCAAAGCCATAAATGTCGCCCTTGGCGAAACGCACGCGGTCGGCGACGCCCGCGGCCTCGGCGCGCGCCTGCCCCTGGCGGATGTTCTCATCGAAGCCGTCGATGCCAAGACACCGCAGGCCCGGATAGGCGCGCGCCAGGCGCATGAGATACCAGCCGTTGCCGCAGCCGAGGTCTATGACGAATCCGCCGCGTCCCGCCGCCCGCTCATAGACCGGAACGGCGGGCATGATGGTCTTCTCGAAGACCGGCCCGAACTGGGCCTCGAGCATGGGCCCAAACCACGGGAGGATGGTCGCCCGCTCGGCGAGCACCGACTCCCCGGGGCGCTCCCCGGTCTTCAGGAGGCCCGCGGCGCGCTCGGCGATGTGCGCGGTCAGCACCTCCTGAACGGCAAAGGGCATGAGCGTCCCCGGCGTCTCGGGCAGGAACGCCCGCCCGAGTTCGGTAAGCACGAACCCTCCCGGTTCTTCATCCAGAAGCCCGAATGCGTAGGCGGCATCGCACCAGCGCACGACATAGCCCTGGTCCGCGCTCGCGGCCTTCGCCGCCGCCGCGGCATCGGCCCGACCGAGCCCCGCCATGGCCTGCAAAAGCCCGCCGCTCAAGCCCACATAGGCGATCGCAAGGCGCACCGCGCCCTGCATGTCTTTCATGATTGTCTCGCGCAAACTCAGGGACGCAGGAGCGCCTTCCATAATTCCCTCCTCGGGACATTTTCCATCGCGGACCGGAAATTCCGGCCCCAAAATGACAGGGGGCGCGCAGAGTGATCCGCCGCCCCCTCCCCTATTGCGCAGCCGCGTCGAGCCGCCCGCTAGTCGCCCTCCACCGCCTTCATGCTCAGGCGGATGCGGCCCTGCTTGTCGACCTCCAGGACCTTGACGCGCACGGTCTGGCCCTCGGCGAGCTTCTCGCTCACGTTCTCGACACGCTCATGGGATATCTGTGAGATGTGCACGAGCCCATCCTTGCCCGGGAGGATGGTCACGAACGCCCCGAAATCCATGAGCTTCGCCACCCGCCCTTCGTACACCATGCCGACCTGCACCTCGGCCGTGATCTGCTCGATGCGGTGACGCGCCTCCTGGCCCGCGGCGTTGTCCACGGACGCGATCTTCACGACCCCGTCGTCATCGATATCGATGGTGGCGCCCGTCTCCTCGCACAAGGCACGGATCGTCGCGCCGCCCTTGCCGATGACATCGCGGATCTTTTCCGGATTGATCTTGAAGGTGATGATGCGCGGCGCATATTCGGACATCTCCTGGCGCGCCTCGCCTATCGCTCCGTTCATGATGCCAAGGATATGCAGCCGGCCGTCGCGCGCCTGCTTCAGGGCGGTATCCATGATCTCGCGGTTGATGCCCTCGATCTTGATATCCATCTGCAAGGCGGTC
>DAHWGZ010000093.1 GCA_027335965.1 Acidiferrobacter sp. | reverse complement strand
CGGAACTCAAAAAAGCCCATGTCGGCAAGGGGGCGGGCCAAACGGCGATTCTTCAGCATCCCGCGCACATTCAAGTCAACGACTCCCGCATACGCACCCATCCCCGATTGGGGATGCGTATGCGGGAACCTTTGACGCTGAACTGGTCATTGCTGAGGCTGAAACGGTCGTGAACTCCTTTCTTGCGGAACTTCGGGTATTTGGCGCGTCCCGACCAGAAGTTTTTGAAGGCGTCTCCCAACTGCACGATAGCCATCTGCGGCGCATTCTTGGTGACTTCGAGCATCCACGGGAATTGCTCCCGCTTGAGCGCGTTCAACTGTCGGCGCAGGGCCGCTTGTGACGGTTTGGACAGGTGAGTATCGGCTTTCCATGCCTCGTATTGCCGCTGCCACTCGGCCAAAGCCCAGTTATAGGCGAAGCGCGCCGTGCCGGACGCCCGCGCAAAGTAAGTCGCCTGCCTGTTGTTTGGATTCAGCGCTGTCTTGTGGGCCATCAACATGCAGCGGACTCCTCCACGGCTTTTTTCACGCCATCCAGCAGCTTCTGGTTCTTGCGTGAACGCGAACCATAGAGCCGAGCACTGAATACGGTAATGATTTCGAGAACATCCTTTGCCAGATCTTCCTCGAAAGGGGTGTCCTCGCCCTGATTCAGAATCAGCACCTCGACATTCCTTTCGCCTCGCAGATGGCAAAGACCCGTTCCGCGCCGAGGCGTAATAGCCGATCCTTGTGGGTGATGACCAGCCGCCCGATCCGCCCCTCTACCACGTCATCCAACAAACGTTTGAGACCTTTCTTGCGATAGTTCATGCCGGAACCCAAATCCGCAACGCCCTCGAACGCCCAACCCTGACGGGCGCAATACAGTTCGAGCACCTGCTTTTGCCGTTCCAGGTCCTCCTTCTGGTCGTGGCCGGAAACGCGGGCGTAGGCGATGGTGCGACGGTTTGCCGTGTCCACGGCATGAAACCACTCCGGGCGCAACTTCGCCAGATCGTAGCGTCGATGCCCGCCCGCCGTATGTTCGGCAACCAGCCTGCCTTCCCCTTCCCATCGCCGCAATGTCGTGATGGACACGCCCAACGCTTTCGATGCTTCGCCTATGCTAACAAATCTTTCCATTTTCTAGAGTAAAGATTAGATTGCGCTAGGTTTCAAGGAAACTGTTCAAACCCCTTCAGGCAAATCGTCGTGGCGGGCGGTCTCTTTCGCGCCATGATAAACCGCCCCGTCGTCCCACAAAAGCACAACGGCCCAAGGAAGGGCGCATCAGGCGGTCCGCGCTGTCAGGATGGGGATCCGATCGGTGCCGCGATTGCACCCTATGCTGCCCGGAATCTCGACGATGACGGGCCGGCGGTCACGACCGTTCGGCTCGGCCGGCCGGGTAGCCGCATAGACTCGCCAAAGTTTGGGTATCGAGGGGCTCATGAGGACTTCGCTTCCGCAGCACATCGGGTTCATTCCCGACGGCAACAGGCGCTGGGCGCAGCACAGAGGGCTTGCGCGCGAGCATGGCTATGGGTTCGGCGTGGAGCCGGGGGTGCGGTTGTTCGAGCGCTGTCGGGACATCGGCATCAAGGAAATCTCGATCTACGGATTCACGCGCGACAACACCAAGCGGCCGGCGGCCCAGAAGGAGGCGTTTTCCGAGGCGTGCGTGCGCTTTGCCAATGAACTCGAAGGGCGGGGCGCCGCGCTCCTCGTGCTCGGCGATGAGGACTCGGGGGTGTTTCCCAAGGAATTGCGCGTCTACCGAGAGCGTCAGGGCATCGGCATGAAGGTCAATCTGCTCGTGAATTATGGCTGGGATTGGGACATAGAGGGCCTGCGCCATGGCGGGCTACGGTCGAGCGCGGTGTCCAGGATCGATCTGATCGTGCGCTGGGGCGGTGGCCGGCGCTTGAGCGGATTCCTGCCGATCCAGTCGGTATATGCGGATTTTTTCATCGTCGACGAGTGCTGGCCGGACTTCGCCATGGAGCAATTCGAGGCGGCGCTACGCTGGTTTCGCGCGCAGGACCGGACCCTCGGGGGCTAGGGGCCGGCGGCCAGCATCCGTGCGCTCATATCCAAGGGTAGGCCCGTGCTAGGATCATGGTCTGGCGCATAGGGTCGGAGGCGGCGGTGGATCGGGAGGGAGGTCGGGGGCAGGTTGTGGGCGAGGCCATGAGCTGGCACTCATTACTGACGTCGGCGCGTCTCGGGGTATCGGCGGTGCACGGCTCGCCCACCACCGGGCGCAGTGAATTTCAGCGGGATTTCGACCGCATCATCTTCTCCTCGGCCTTTCGGCGGCTTCAGGACAAGACGCAGGTGTTCCCCCTGGCCGAGAGCGACTATGTGCGCACGCGCCTTACGCACAGCCTCGAAGCCTCGAGCGTCGGACGCTCGCTCGGCACGCTCGTCGGGGCGGGTCTCAAGACGCGCTACCCAGAGATCGAGGATCTGCAGGTGTCGCCCTCCGATATCGGCGCGATCGTCGCGGCGGCATGCGTCGCGCACGACATCGGTAATCCGCCATTCGGCCATTCCGGGGAAGATGCCATCCGTCTTTTCTTCGAGACCCACGCCATCGGCGCCGAGCTCCTGGCATCCCTATCCGAGGCGGAGCGCGCCGACTTTTTGCAGTTCGAAGGCAACGCGCAAGGCTTTCGGATCCTGATCCGCCTGCAGAGCCCGGACAATCGTGGCGGCCTGCAACTGACCCTGGCGACCTTGGGGGCGTTCACGAAATATCCGCGTGGCGCGCGCCACGGCGCGGTTTCGGGGGCGGTCAGCCTGCGTAAGCACGGTTTCATGGCGGCCGAGGAGGGACATTTCGCGCAGGCCGCCCTGGGACTACGGCTTACGGCGCGCGCCGATGGCATCTGGACGCGTCACCCGCTGGCCTACCTCGTGGAGGCCGCCGATGACATCTGCTACCACGTCGTCGATGTGGAGGATGCCTACCGGCTTGGCATCCTGTCCTATGGGGACGTGGAGGGGGTGCTGGCCGGCATCATCGACGATCCGGCCCTGCCGCGCCGCCTGGCGGGCATGAGCGACGACAAGGGCCGCATCGAATATCTGCGGGCGCGCAGCATCAATACCCTGGTGGAGCAGGCGGCGTCGCGCTTTCTGGCGATCGAGGGTGAGTTGCGTGCCGGAGGCTGTGATGTCCCGCTGCTCGCCTTGGTGAATGCCGCGGGCGGCATGCAGGCCCTGCGCAGTCTCGGCGAGCAGCGCATCTACATGGCGCCGCCGGTGGTGGAGATCGAGGCCGCGGGGTTCGAGGTCCTGGCCGGACTGCTCGCGGTGTTTGGGGCGGCGATCGAGGCCGAGGCCCGCGGCCGGGTCAATGCCCGGGACCGGATGCGCTTGAAGCTCGTGCCGGCGCAGTTTCTCGGACCAAATGGCGGAGTGCATGAAGACCCCTACCAGCGCCTCTTGCGCTTGACGGATTTTGTGTCAGGCATGACAGACACTTACGCCGTATCTCTCTACAAAAAGGTCACCGGTATTTCCCTGCCGGGCGGCTGAGAGGCGGGCGCGCGCGGCCTCATCCGGCCAATGACGGACTGAACTGGGTGCCGGAAATAGGAGACAGTCTCAGGCACGGAAGATCGCGCGGCCGCAAGGCTTGGGGCGCGATTGGGATGCGAAGGAGCGCAGGGCATGGATATTGCCGAGGATGACGGGGCATTGATGGGGGCCATACAGAATATTCTCATGGCCGGTGGCATCGATGATCCGATAGCGGAAAGCGAGAGGATCGTGAGCGAGACCCGGGAGTTGGAACTGGACCCGGTGGACGTGAGGGAACGGGCGGTGTCGATGGCGCGTGCGCGCGCAAACGGCATTCCGCTCGGTTATGTCCTCGGGCGCCAGCGCTTCATGGGAGTCGAGATCGCCGTGGGCCCCGGGGTCCTGATTCCGCGCAGCGAGACCGAGCTTTTGGGATGGGAGGCGGTGGCACGCTTACGCGAGGCGCGCGGCGTTCATGGTCTGGGCGCGCGCGTGATCGACATGTGCTGTGGTTCCGGCAATCTCGCCTGTGGCATTGCCCACGCCGTTCCTGGCGCGGAGGTCTGGGCAAGCGACCTCATGGAGGACTGCGCCACTCTGACCTCGCGTAACACCGAACGCCTCGGACTTTCGGGGCGCGTCCATGTCACATCCGGCGATCTCTTCGAGCCGCTCGTCGCGCGCGGGGCCGGCGCCTGTGACGTGATTGTGTGCAATCCGCCTTATATATCGAGCCACAGGCTAAGCCGTGACCGCCAGGACCTTCTGAATCACGAACCGCGGCAGGCCTTCGACGGCGGGCCGTACGGCCTATCCATTTATCAGCGGCTCATCCGCGACGCCGCGCCATTCCTGATGACCGGCGGTTGGCTGCTTCTCGAGCTCGGGGTCGGGCAGGCCGTTTCCCTGGAACTCCTGCTGGGCCGTTCCGAGGCCTACGATCATGTGGAACTGGTTGCCGACCCGCAAGGAGAGCCCCGGGTGATCGCCGCGCGCCGCGCCATCATGGTCAAGGGTGGCCGCTCACCTGCGACAGGTAGATGAGGAGCGTGATCCCCATCAGCGCCAGCGCCAGCACCATCGCGACATAAGGGGCGGGGCTGCCCGGGCTTTGCGCGGTGCCCTTGGCCATGATGGCGCGGCGCGTGCGCACAAAGCCCACGGATGCCCCGACCATCATGAAGATTCCCAGGGCGACAAGCCCCATCCCCAGGATCTCGGCGGTATGCAGCCCATGGTGCTCGCCGGTCTTCTTGTGGAGCGCCTTGCCGATGTAGATCAGAAAAATATCGAATTTCTCGACCAGAAATCCAAATGCCATGACCGCGACCCCGGTGCGCACCCACGCCAGGTAGGTGCGTTCGTTCGCGGCATGATCCCCGTAGCGCTCGATCATCGTCTTTATCGTCTCCATTCCGGTTGGCTTGGTTCACCGAGCGACCTTAGCGCTCCGTCGTTCGACCGATTTTCGCGCATGGCCTTCCTCTATACAGTCGAGCCGTCATGAATTCCCAATGATACAGGCTGAATCGTCACGGTGCGCGATTCCGCAAATTTTCCAAGGGGGCGCACGTGACGGACGCACGGCTCAGGACACGCCAAGACCCCTTGCCGTTTCGCGACTGCACGGGGCGCATAGGCGTATTCCGCGCGCTGCATCTGGGCGACATGCTGTGCGCGGCGCCGGCGCTTCGCGCCCTGCGCAGTGGCGCCCCCCATGCCCGGATCACGCTCATAGGCTTGCCATGGGCGCGCGAACCCATCGCCCGATACCGCCACTATGTCTATGATTGCTTTATGTTTTCCTGGCATCCTCGATTGCCCGAGACAGGCGCGGGCGACGCCGCCTGGGAGGACTTCCGAGCTGCGTTTCCGGCGGATTTCCATTGCCTGATTCAGCTCCATGGCGATGGAAGCGTGACGAATGCCATCGTTGGACAGTGGCGGGCGCGCCGCATGGCAGGCTTCGTGTCCGGGCCCGCGCATCTCGCCGTGGCGGTGCGCGCTCCAAGTCTCGCGGCGGCAAGCGCATCAGACCCCGCGCGTTGGGCACCCAAGGACGCGTCGCGCCATCGCGTGACCGACGCCCGCGCCGGGCTTTGCGCAGAGCGGTTTCCGCGCATGGCGCGGGATCTGTATGGGGAGACGGGGAGGGCCGTGTGTTAGATGGCGGCATGAGGCGCTCACCCCCGCGCATCCTGACGTGGCATGTGCATGGCAGCCATCTCTATTACCTGAGTCAGCTGCCTGATCTATTCCGTGCCCCGGTCAAACCGGGGCGGCTGGAGGGTTACGGCGGGCGCTGCGGCGGACGTTCGTGGCCTGCCAATCTGCGCGAGGTGGACGCCGATCATGCCCGCGATTTGGGGCTGGGTGCGATCGTGTTTCAGTCGCCTGGGCCCTATGAGCGCGACCAGCGCGAGTTGCTCGCCGCCGCGCCACGCGCGCTTCCGCGGATCCATGTCGAGCACGATCCGCCACGCGCTAGCCAAACGGGTGCGCGCCACATCGCCGATGATACGGCGGTGCTTTTAGTGCACGGGACCCATTTCAATGTCCTGATGTGGGACAACGGTCGCACGCCCGCGCACGTCATCCGTCACGGGGTGGCGGTGGCGCCCGATGTGCACTACAGCGGCGAGATCGCGCGGGGCCTAGTAGTGGTCGATGACCTGCCGAGGCGCGCGGCGGGCTGGGGGAGATCGCGGCGGACGAGCTGCCGGCGTTCATGGCGCGTTCGATTTTTCTTCAATCCGATCCGCTGCACGAGCCTGGGCCTTGCCGTCTGCGAGGCTATGGCCGCGGGGGTGCCTGTGGTGGGGCTTGCGACCACCGATATGCCGTGCGTCATACGCAATGGGGTATCGGTTTACATCTACACCGATATGGAAAAGATAGCGCGCGGGATGCGGGAGATTCTCGCGCGGCTCGATCGGGCAAAGGTTCTGGGCGAGGGGGCGCGACGCTGCGCATCCCTGCATTGTTCCCTGAAACGGTTCGCGCGCGACCGGGATTTGGCATTGGCGGCGGCGCAGCTGCGGGCGCCTCACAGCGAGAACAGGAGGGCAGGAGGACTGAATGAGCAAGCGGATTG
>DAHWGZ010000092.1 GCA_027335965.1 Acidiferrobacter sp. | reverse complement strand
GTGCATTCGCAAGGCATGCTGTGCTCGGGGGCGGAGCTTGGACTGACCGCCACCGAGGGCCTATGGGAACTGTCGGACGATGCCCCGCCCGGGGTGGCGCTCGCCGACTATTTCCGGTTCACCGATCCCTATCTGGACGTGGCCGTGACCCCCAACCGTGGCGATTGCCTGAGCGTGAAGGGCATGGCGCGCGAGATCGCGGCTTTGACCGGCGGGCGTTTTCGGGCCCCGCGCCCGCGCGGCTTGAAGGTGAGCGGCGTCACGCCGCGCGTGTCGGTCGAGGACAAGTCCGGCTGCCCGCGCTACTGCGCGCGCCTCATAAACGACATCGCGCCCGGCAAAAGCAGCCCGGGGTGGCTCGTCGAGCGCCTGCGCGTGTGTGGGGCGAGCGCGCGCCACGCGGTGGTGGACGTCACCAACTATATTCTGTTCGATCTCGGCCAACCCCTGCACGCCTTCGATGCCGCCCTCGTGCGCGGCGTCGTGGTGGTGCGTGGCGCGCGCCCCGGCGAGGAGATCGCGCTGCTCGACGGCTCCACGCGCAGGCTCGAGGCCTGTGATCTCGTCATCGCCGACGACGAGGGCCCGCTTGCCATCGCCGGCGTCATGGGCGGGATGCGCGCGGCGGTGGGGCCCGCAACCCGCGGCGTGCTGCTGGAGGCGGCGCATTTTCGTCCCGAGACGCTCTCGCGGACGGCCCGGCGCCTGGGGCTTGCCACCGAGGCGGCGCTGCGCTTCGAGCGCGGCGTGGACCCCGAGCTGTGCGAACTCGCCCTCGAGCGCGCCACGGCCTTGATTCTGAAGATCGCGGGCGGCGTGGCAGGCCCGGCGGTCGAGCACGGCGCCCCCGAGCTGTGGCCGCGCCCGGAGCCGATCCGCCTGCGCCTGGAGCGTATCCACCGCCTTTTGGGGGTGGGGGTGCCGCGCGCGCAGGTGGCGCGCCTCTTGAAGGGGCTTGGTATGACCGTCACGGCCTCGCACGGCGACCTGCTCGTGACCGCGCCCCGTTTCCGCTTCGATATCCGCGCCGAGGTCGATCTCGTGGAGGAGGTCGCGCGGCTCCTTGGGTACGACGACATCCCGGCGGTGTGGCTCCCGCAGGCCCCGGTATCGGCACGGCCACGGGCCCTGGGCCTGCGCCGGGCCGCCGATCTGCTCGTGGACCGCGACTACCACGAGGCCATGACCTTCAGTCTCGTGGACCCGGAGGAGCAGGCGCGTCTCGGGATTCCCGCCCAGACCCTCTTGCGCAACCCCCTGGCCGCCCCTTGGTCGGCGCTGCGCGCGAGCCTGATCCCGGGGCTCCTGGCCGCGGCCCTCCACAACCGCAGGCGCCAGCAGGGGCGCGTGCGGCTGTTCGAGGGCGGGACCTGCTTTCGGGCCGCGGGCCCCGGGGCGGCGCCGATCGAGGAGTCGCGCCTTGCGGGCGTGGTCCTGGGGCCGGCCTTGCCGGAGCAGTGGGGGGCGCCGGCGCGCGCCGCGGACTTCTTCGATGTGAAGGGGGATGTGGAGGCGTTGTGTGCGCTCGCCGGCCAGCCGTTGGTGACGGCATCCCCCGACGGCGCCCCGCCGTTTCTGCAAAAGGGGCTGGCCGCCGCCCTCAGCCTGGGCGGCGAGACCATCGGATTCGTGGGGGCGCTGGCCCCGGCGCATCGCGAGCGGCTGGGCTTCGAGGAGCCGGTGTTCCTGTTCGAGATCCGCGCCTCGCTGTTTGCCGAGTCGCCCGCCGCGCGCGCCCAGGAGCCCCCGCGCTTCCCGTCGGTGCGCCGCGACCTGGCGGTGGTCGTGGATGCCGCCTTGCCCGCCGGCGCGGTCCTCGAGACCGTTCGTCTGAACGCCGGGCCGCTTTTGCGGGGGCTGGTCTTATTTGATGTGTATCAGGGCGAAGGCCTTGATTTAGGAAAGAAAAGCCTGGCTCTGGGCTTGACCTTGCAAGACTTCTCGCGCACTCTTATTGATGAGGTGGTCGACGACCTGGTGACACAGGTGCTGGCGGCCCTGAAGGCGGCCTACGGGGCCGACCTCCGACAATAACAAAAAGTAGTCACGTCAAGGGAAGGAACCATGGCACTGACGAAAGCGGACCTCGCTGAGGCGCTGTTCCGGGAGCTTGGGCTGAATAAGCGCGAGGCAAAGGACTTTGTCGAGCTCTTTTTCGAGAAGATCTGCGAGACCCTGGGCCAGGGCGAGACCGTCAAGCTGTCGGGTTTTGGCAATTTCGATATCCGCCGCAAGGGTCGGCGGCCGGGGCGCAACCCCAAGACGGGCGAGGAGATCCCCATCGCCGAACGGCGCGTCGTGACGTTCCGCGCCAGCCATAAGCTGAAGGAGCGGGTCGACGGCCATGCTCGATCCGGGGGATAACAGCGAGCTTCCCCCGATCCCGGGGAAGCGCTATTTCACCATCAGCGAGGTCAGCGATCTCTGTGGCGTCAAGCCGCACGTGCTGCGCTATTGGGAGCAGGAGTTCCCGAAGCTGCGGTCGGTCAAGCGGCGCGGCAACCGCCGCTATTATCAGCACCATGACGTCAGCCTCATCCGCGAGATCCGCCATCTCCTCTACATCGAGGGCTTCACCATCAGCGGCGCCCGCAACCGCCTGATGCACGAGAGTGAACCGCCCGCCGAGGTCCGTGCCCAGGCCTTGGCCCTGGTGGCCGAAGGGCTCGAGGAGGTGCGTCGCCTTTTGACATCCGATGCCGGTCCTTCCTAGAATGGCCGGGGAGGACACGCATGCCCCGATATCACGAGATTGTCACGCCGGCCGTCTTGGCCGATCACATCGATGACCCGTCCTGGGTCGTTCTCGACTGCCGATTCACCCTGAGCGACCCCGCGGATGGGGCCGAGGCCTATGCCGAAGGGCATCTGCCGGGGGCGCGTTACGCCGACCTGGAGCGTCACCTGTCCGGGCCCCGCGACGGCCGCTCGGGCCGCCACCCCTTGCCGCAGCCCGCGGCATTCGCCGAGGCCTTGCGGGCCTGGGGGGTGGGCCCCAAGACCCAGGTCGTGGCCTACGACGAGGGGAGTTCGGTCTACGCGAGCCGCCTGTGGTGGCTCATGCGCGGCTGGTGGGGGCACGAGGCCGTGGCGGTCCTCGATGGAGGGCTCGCGGCGTGGATGGCCGCGGGCCAGCCGCTGAGCACCGAGGTGCCTCGGGTCGCTCCGGCCGCGCCCTATGCGCGGCCGGCCGGCGCCGGGGGGGCGTGGCTCGATACCGCCGCCGTCGAGGCGGTCGTCGGCGGCGGGGATGGGCGCCTGCTGGTCGATGCCCGCGGCGTGCCGCGCTTTCGGGGCACGGTCGAGCCGCTCGATCCGGTCGCCGGACACATCCCCGGGGCGCGCAATCGCCCGTTCGAGGGCAACCTGCGCCGCGACCACACCTTTCGGCCGCCGGAGGAATTGCGCGCGGAGTTCCTGGCCTTGCTCGACGGGCGTCCGGCCGAGGACATCGTGCATTACTGCGGGTCCGGGGTGTCGGCCTGTCACAATATCCTGGCCATGGCGCTGGCGGGCTTCGGGGTCACGACCCTGTACCCGGGCTCGTGGAGCGCGTGGGTGAGCGATACGCGCCGCCCGGTGGCGACCGGGGATTGATCGCAAGGGTTGGCGCGACACGAACGAGGGACCCGGGCGCGCCGCGCCGGCGCGCGCCTGAGGGGTCCCGTCAAACGGGGACGATCATGAAGCTCTACGATCTCGAACGGTCCGGGAATTGTTACAAGATCCGGCTGCTGTTGGCCTTTCTCGGGCAGGCCTATGTGCGCGTGCCGGTGGCCTTGGACGAGGGCGCGCAGCGCGCCTCCGATTTTCTGCGCCTGAGCCCCCGCGGCCAGATCCCGGTGCTGGTGACCGACGAGGGCGCGGCCCTCTGGGACTCCACCGCCATCCTCGTCTATCTCGCGCGGCGTTATGGCAAGGATCAGTGGCTGCCGGGGGACCCGCTTGGCATGGCGCGCGTCATGCAGTGGCTGGCGCTCGAGCAAAACGAGGGGCGCTACGGGACCGCGCGCTCGCGCGTGATCAGCCTTGGCCTGAAGGGCGGCCTGGGCCAGACCGGCACCCTGGAGGAGTCGCGGCGCCTGGCCGAGGTCGCCTTCGCGACCCTCGAGGAGCGTCTTCGCCATCACGCGTGGCTGGCCGCCGATCACCCGACGATCGCCGATATCGCCTGCTATCCCTACACCACGCTCTATCCGGAAAGCGGCTCGACGCTCGATGGCTATCCCGCGATCCGCGCGTGGTTCGCGCGTCTCGAGGCCTGGCCTGGCTATGTGCCCGTACCGCGGCGGCCGGCGGCCTAAGAGGCGCCGGTCCCATCCGAGCCCCGCTTTCGCGGGGTGACGGCCTCCCAGACGCAGTCCGGGGCGGCGCCCACGGGGGCGCCCGGCGGCCGCGCGCCTTAGGGGGTGCCCGGCGGGTCCGTGGGCGGGGGTTCGCGGGGTGGCGGGGGAGGCTTTGGCAGCAGGCCCGCGGCGACGAGTTGTTGTTCCGTGATCGACCAGCTCGCGAGCATGGCCACGGTGGCCTTCAGGATCCGCGCGTCCACATAGGCGCGATGCGCGTGGTAATGGGCGATGTCGCGGCGCAGGGTCCGTATGCGGGCAAGAAGGTGCGGCAGGGTCAGGATGAGCCGTCCGGACAGCAGGAGGTAGCCCGCCCCTTGGGTGTAAAGCCGCGTGGGCATGCGCCAGGAGGTCGTCAGGTGCCAGAGCGCAACGGCCCCGAGAGCGACGAGCCCGAGCTCGCCCGTGGCCATGACGCCTTCCCGCAGCCAGAAGCGATGGCGCCATTCGCGGGTGCCCGGGAAATCGGCGGCGACGGTGACGCGGCAGCGGTGAAACTGATAGCGGATGTAGCGGGTGCCGGCATCGGGGCGGCGCATGGTATGGCCTCCGCCCCGTGCCGTCTCTATCAATCCCCGAGCACGGGTCTGCGCTCGCCGTCTCCCTGGAGCGCGTAGGCCTCCTCGCCGTGGGCCGCGTCGTCGCCGATCAGCAGGTCCTCGTCGCTCATCCGCAGCGGCATGAAGAAGCCGATGACCTTCAGGATGATGACCGTGCCCACCACGTTCCAGGCGATGATGAAGGCCGCCCCGATCAATTGCAGGACCACCTGGTGGAAGTCGCCATAGGCCCAGCCCGTGTAGCTCACGCCCGGCGCGGCCTTGCCCGTGCCGACCCATTCGAGCATGCGCGGATCGGCGAGCACCCCGGTCAGTATGCCGCCCATGAGACCGGCCACCGCGTGCGTGTGAAACACGCCGAGCGTGTCGTCGACCTTGCGCATGAAGGCCTTCTTGCCCAGCCAGTTCATGCTCAACCAGGGGATGATGCCGGCGCACAGGCCGATGATGATCGCCCCCCAGCCGTTCACATAGCCGGCCGCCGGGGTGATCGCCACGAGCCCGGAGATCATGCCGTTGACCGCGCCCAGGACCGAGGGCTTTTTGAAGAACGCGGTATCGAAGATCGTCCAGGTGAGCAGCGCCACGGCGGTCGCGATGTTGGTGTTCAGGATCGCGGCGGCCGCATCGGCGTTGGCGAAGTAGGGGTCGCCGCCGTTGAAGCCGTCCCAGCCGAGCCACAGGATGCCGGCGCCCGCCAAGGTCACGAGCACGCTGTTGGGCAGGAACGACTCCCGGTCGCGCTGTAGGCGCGGGCCGATCATGGCGGCGGCCGTGAATCCCGAGACGCCGGCGGCGAGATGGATGACATAGCCGCCGGAGAAGTCGGCGACGCCCAGGCTACCAAGCCAGCCCCCGCCCCACAGGCTGAAGGCGCCTACCGTATAGACGACCGTAAGCCATATCGGCACGAACACCATCCAGGCGCGGAAGTTCATGCGCCCAAGCAGTGATCCGGCGAGGATGATCAAGGTGATGGCGGCGAACACGAACTGGAAAAAGACCATGGTCGCCATCGGAAAGGCGAGCCCCGGCATGCCGGATGCCGCCGCCGGTATGGTCGCGCGGCCCTCCTCCAGGACCGACGAGATGATCGGACCCGGATGGCCGAGGAAGGTCGTGAGCTCGGGGCCGAAGCTCATGTTGTAGGCCCACAGCACCCAGGCGACGAGCACCGCTGCGAACGCGTAGAGCGCCATGAACGCGGAGTTGACCGCCCATTTCTTTTTGACGATCCCGCCATAAAGAATGACAAGGCCCGGGACACTTTGAAGACCGACAATGGTGGCGGCGGTCAATTGCCACGCATTGTCGCCAGCATTCAGCCAGCTCGGTGCAGGTATCAGCATAATTCCCCCAATTTGTGAAAAGCGACCGGACCAAGGCAAGATCCGTGCCCACGACCTCGCGCGCTTGCGGGACCATCAAAGAACGGGCTTATGCTGAGTTTGCAGGGAAAAACCGTCGCGGCCTTTCTGCCGCCCGCCCCCCTGTGGGGCATGGAACCGCCATTGTTGCCCGCTTTCGGGGCATGGTCGGCGCCGAGGCTGGCGAGAGGGCGCGGCGCGGGCTTGTCGCGGGTGCCGCCCTCTTCTAGGATGCCCGGGGATGGGACTTTTCGGATGAAGGGGGTGGCGTGAAGGTTTTGGTGACCGGTGGCACGGGTTATATCGGCTCGCACACGACGTTAAGCCTCATGGAGGCCGGCCACG
>DAHWGZ010000091.1 GCA_027335965.1 Acidiferrobacter sp. | reverse complement strand
ACTACATCGTGACCGCGGGCGTCATCGGGGACTACGCGGTGACCCTGCCGGCCATTGCCGAGCGCGTGAAGAGTCGTCCCCCGGACCGCTTCGCGAACCTGCGCGAGCTGATCCGGCGCGAACTGAACGGTTTCCGTCATGACGCGGCCTTCCCAATCAAGCCTCAGCGCGTGGTGGGCGATCTGCGCGAGGCCCTGGGGCCCGAGGATGTCGTCGTGTGCGACGTGGGCGCCCACAAGCTCTGGATGGCGCGTCTCTACGACGCCGAGCGCCCCAACACCTGCATCATATCGAATGGCTTCGCGAGCATGGGCATCGCCGTGCCCGGGGCCTTGGCCGCCACGCTCGCCGTTCCAGGCAGGCGCGTGGTGGCGGTGACCGGGGATGCCGGATTTCTCATGAACTCCCAGGAGATCGAGACCGCCATGCGCTTGAAGGTCGCATTCGTGGTGCTCATCTGGAATGACAACTGCTACGGCCTCATCGAATGGAAGCAGCAGTTGCATTATCAGAGGACCGGCAACGTGCGCTTCACGAACCCCGACTTCGTCCAGTACGCCCGCGCCTTCGGCGCCGATGGCTACCGCATCGAGCGCGCCGAGGATCTGTTGCCCACGCTGCGCCGGGCCCTGGAGACGCCGACCGTGACGCTCATCGACTGCCCGGTCGACTATACCGAGAACATCCGCCTGACCGAGGAGTTGGGCCAGATGATCTGTCCGACTTGAGGGGCCCGGCGCGCCGCTGGCGGGGCGGTCGCCCCAAAGTCGCGTGACGCGTCCGTCTCAGCCGTCTTGGCGGGTCTCCTTGTGCGGGCCATCGGCCACGAGCAGCAGCACGCCGCCCACGACCACCGCCCCGGCGCCCATCCACAGCGGGATGTCGACGCGATGCTTGTGCTTCACCGTTAAGGCGAGCGGCCCGAGCTGGGCCTCCTTGGTCTTGTGCGTGTAACTAAAGCCCCCGTAGGCCGCGCCCAGGATCCCCAGGACGACGAGCAGCATGCCTGCGATCCTCATCCCATTCATTGTGCCGACATCCCTCCGGTAGTCCGCGAGACGCAAAGGCTATGCCATCGGCGCGCGCCGCGCGACCGCCGAACGTCGGGGTTGGCGCGCCGAGCACCCGGCGTCTAGCGCTCGCGCGCGCGGTCTTGCCGTAGCCCCTCGCGCATCCGCCGTCGCGGCCGGAGCCTGGGCCACGCCGGCCACGGCCGGCCCCGCGGGTGGGGGGCGAGCGCCTGCCATGCCGCGCGGCTTTGCCATTGGCGCGTCACGACCCCACGCTTCTTCAGCGCGTCGGGGCAGGCCGGCAGGGCGGAGGCGGGGCGGGATGCGCCGCATCCCCCGACAAGTCCCCAGCGCTCGCAGTGCCGTCGCCAGGCGGCGCGCAGGGCCGCGCGCCCCCCGTGTCGTTCGCCCGACCCCGGCGCGCCGCGCGGCCACGCCGGGCTTGCCAGGGCGTGGGCATGGGGATTGCCGGCCTTGTCGTAATGGATATGCCAGTCCACGGCCCGTCCCTGCGCCACGAAGGCCTCGATTAGAAAGTCGCGCACGAAGGCCGCGTGCGCCGGCAGCGGCAGGCCCCCGGGCAGTCCCATGACGAGTTCGCAAGCGCGCGCCCCGGCGTCGCGCGCGCCCTCGATCGCATTCCAGAGCCGCTCGGGATCCGCGGCCTGGGCGGCGAGCCCATCGGGCAGCGACAACTCCGACCACGCAAGGCCAGGGCGATGCGAAAAGTCGAAGACCCGGCCACGCCGCTCGTCGCGCAACCGGCGTCTCCCGCAATAGGCGGCGCGCGCCACCAGACCGCTCTTTCGGCCGGGCCGCAGGCCCCGCATGGCAAGGATGGGCATCATGGCGCCGACCTCCCGGCATATCCCCGATAGGCGGACCACCATAGCACTTGTTAGGCTCGGCCTTTATCGGGGGATTCCCGCATGCCGTCCGACCGCCATCCTTGGATCCGCGCCGTGCGCACGCGCGCGGACCGCCGCCGCCTGCGCGCCCTGCTGGATGCCGGCGAGGAGCTCGAGGCGCGCGGCCTTTTGGATGAGGCCGCGCGTCTCGCGGCCGCCATCGAGGGGCCGTGCCCGCGCTCCGCGGCCTGCGCCATCGACCTGCCCGATCCCTGGGGCGCGACCGATCGCGGGCCGCGGCTCACGCGCCCCCGCGCCTCGCGGCGGCCCTTCCGGGGCATCGTCAGCCTCGCGTGGGCGGCCGCCGCGCCGCTGGCCTGGCTTATGCGCCTGTTGCCGGGCGCGCGCCGGTCCCCGCGCAAGAGCCCCCCGGCGTCGGCCGACGTGCGGTTATGGCTCGGCGACTCCGGCGGGCTCTTGCGGCGCCGCGCCCTCTGGCTCGGCCGGGGGCGGCGGTCCTTGGTGCTCGCGGGCGACGATCTCCCCCAGAACCTCCTGGTCCTGGGCGGCATTGGTTCGGGCAAGACCACTTCGGTCATTCAGCCGGTCCTGCTTCAGTGTCTCGCGCAGGGCCTGGGCGGTCTGGTGTTCGACATCAAGGGGGACTTCGGGGTCGCCGCCGCGGGCCTCGCGCGCCGCACCGGCCGGGAGCTCGTGGTCATCGGCCCCGGCCGCCGGGCCTTTGACCTCCTGCGCGGGCTCACCCCCGAGGCCGCCGCCGGCTTCCTGAAATCCGCCTTGCTCCTGAACGGCGCGCCCGGCGATCCGTTCTGGATCGAGACCGCGGTCGAGCTGTGTCGCAATGCCCTGGGCGTGCTCTCCTTTTTGCCCGATCGTTATAGCCTCGGCGGCCTTTATGACTACCTCTTTCGCGACGACTACCGCGCCGACTGCGACCGCCGACTCCATGACGAGGCCGCGGGCCTCGGCCCCGAGGCCTTGCGGCTCCTGCGCAGCTACCAGTCCTACCATGAAGGCGTGTTCACGCGCTTTGACGCCAAGGTCGTGGCCGGCGTGCTGGCGAGCGCGGCCCAGGTGCTGACGCCGTTCACGCACCCAGACCTCGTCGACGCCTTTTGCCCGCCCGCCGATGCCGTGACGATCGAGGCGCTCGCGTCGGGCGCGCTCATCCTCGTGGATTTGCCGCTTGCCGTGTGGGGCGTGGGGGCCAAGGTCGTCTACACGTTCATCAAGCTGCGGTTCTTCCAATACATGCAAAGACGTCCGGCCCGCGAGCGGCGCCATCCCGTGCTGTTCTTGTGCGACGAGTACCAGGAGATCGTCAGCGCCAACAAAGACGGGCTCTCCGATCTCAACTTCTGGGACAAGGGTCGGGCGTTCGGCGCGGTCGGCATCCTATCCGCGCAGTCGATCGCAAGCTTCTATGCGGCCGTGGGCGATCGCGACCTGGCCGACACCGTGCTCCAGAACTTCCGCCAGAAGCTGTGCCTGCGCAGCGAGGACTGGCACACGATCGCGTTTTTCGAGCGCGTGCTGGGCCGCCTGCCCGATCGGCGCCGCCGCGCGCGGCCGCTCGTGTCCGCGGCGCTCGTGCGGCGCCTCCACCGACGCCAGGCCCTGGCCCTCGTGTCGGTCGCCGGCGAGGCGCTGGAAGAGGTTGTCGATCTGCCGGCGGTGTTCGTGGATACGGCCGAAGAGGGGATGCCGGGCGCGGGCGCGGCCGGCTAGTATCCTCGAAGGAGGCATGCACCCATGGCCATCAAGCGCTTGCCGTTGTGGGCTCGAATCGCCATCGGCGCGGCCCTGTCCGTGGTCGTCGCCATGGCGATCGCCATCGGTCTTGCGCCCACCCTCGTAAAGCGCGTGATCGAACGCGACGGCAGCGCAAGCCTCCATCGCCGCATCGCCATCCATGGTTCGGTGGGCATCGACTGGTCGCTCGACCCGCGCGTCACCTTGAATCGCGTCACCATCGCGAACCCCCCGTGGACCAAGGGCCCCATGGCGACGGTGCGCCAGCTGCGCGTGCGCCTCTCGCTCGCGTCGCTCGTCCATGGGCACCTGACCCTGCCCTCGCTCGTCATCCGCCATCCGGTGATCCATCTCGACGAGCCGAGCCTCGCGCGGGCCAACTGGGTCTTCGCGAAGCCGACCCCGCGCAAGCCCCGCCCCAAGCCGCGCGCATGGCCGCGCATCGGCCGCCTGGTGATCACCCATGGGCGCGTTACGGTGCGCGATGTCCCGGCCGCCACCCGCCTCGTCTTGAGCATCCGTAGCGCCAAGCCCGCCACCCGCCTGTTGCTGTCGGGCCGCGGCCGTTACAAGGGGTCGCCCTTCACCTTGAGGGGCGCGCTCGGCTCGCCGCTCAAGGTGAAGAGCGACCACAGCCCCTACCCGGTCCGCGTCGCCGTCCACATCGGCCGTTTCCTGGCGCGCATCCATGGCACCCTCATCGCCCCCATGGCCTTGAAGAACGTCGACCTCCACGTGATGCTGAAGGGCTCCGGGCTCGGCCGCGTCCACAAGGCCATCAGTCTCCCGCTGCCCCAGACCGGCCCCTTCCAGATCTCCGGACAGCTCACCCGTCACGGAAAGACCTGGAGCCTCGCGCGCTTTCGTGGGCTCGTGGGCCAGAGCGACCTCGAGGGCACGATCAGCGTGCGCCCCGGCCACCCGATGTTCCTGCGCGCCGACTTGACGTCGCGCACCCTGAACTTCAAGGACCTCGCGGGATTCGTGAAGGCCAAGCCAAGGGAGGTGAATGGCCACGTAACGGTCGTGCCGCACGCCCAGAACGCAAAAAAGGCGTTGCCCGCGAGGCCCTATAAACGCCGAGAGCTCATGAAGCTCAACGCCAACGTCGTCTACCGGGCCGAGCATGTCCATGCCTCGCACATGCGCATCCAGGATCTGTATGCGCACCTCATCTTGCACAACGGCGTGGTGCGCATCGCCCCGCTCGATTTCGGGGTGGCCGACGGGCTCATCGCGGCCGACTATACGATGAACGCCTCGCGGCGCATCTACCGCACGCAATTGAAGGCGATCGCGCGCGGCCTTCATGTGCGGCTTTTGTTCCCCAAGGTCAAATTCAAGGCGGCGGGCACCGGCCGCATCGGCGGGCGTCTGCATCTGTCGGCCCCTGGCGATTCCATCGCAACGATGGCCGCGCACGCCAGCGGCCACTTGGGCCTCGCCCTCGCCCAAGGCTCCGTGAACAATCTCTATGTGGCGCTCGCGCAATTGCATATCGGCAACGCCGCGCTCGACTGGCTGTCTGGCATGAAGCAGGAGCGCATTCCCTGCGCGGTGATCCGTCTCGGGGCGCGCAACGGTCTCGTGAAGACCCGCACATTCCTGATCGCCACCCCCTCGGCCAACATTATCGGCCAGGGCACGATCGACATGCGACGCCAGACGCTCCATCTGACGGTGCGGACCAAGCCCAAGCACATCACCATCATCAGTGCGCGCGAGCCCTTGCTCGTGCGCGGGACCTTCAAGAAGCCGACATTCAGCGTGTCGCGCGTGGGGCTCATCGAGCGCGCCGGCGCGGCCATCGCCCTGGGCGCGCTCCTGACGCCGGCGGCGGCGCTCCTGCCGCTGATCGACACCGCGCCCGGCCACAAGATCGACTGCCCGGCGCTACTGCATGCCGCCGGACACAAGGCGCGCGCCGAGGCCCTGAAAGACGCGACCCACGGCGGCAGGCGGCCTCGATGACAAACCGTCCGCCCAAAATTCAGCGCTTCACGCCCTCGACGATCAAGAAGTTCGACCGTTCCAGGGCGCCTATGTCCGGTATGCGGCTTACGCCGAATGGCTGACGGTCGACGTCCTTGAAGCCGCAGCGCATGAGGAGATCCACGAGCTGCACCTCGTCGTACTGCCATTTATGAAAGTGTCCGAAGGATTTGAGCCCCGGCGGTCGCGTGCAGATATCGTCGAAGTACATGCGCACATGCCGCCGCAGGCGCGCGGCATCGCGCCGAGCGGGTTCGCGGGCCTGCTCCTCGAGAAATATCACGAGATAGTCTTCCCAAAATTCCACCCCGTCCGGGACGCACAGGCGCAGGACGCCGCCCTTTCTCAAGACCCGGTGGCATTCCTCGGTCAGGCGCCGGGCGTCCTCGTACTCGAAGTGTTCCCAGACCTCGCCGGCGTAGATGGCGGCCAGCGAATCACGGGCCCACGGCAGGGGCTTGCGCAGGTCGTGGTGGACGATGCCTTTCTGAAACGCCGTGGCGCGCAGCAGCCCCAGGCGCACGAGCAGTCGATCGAGCAGGCCGGCGTGGGCCGCGAGCCATGCCCGGCGGCTGCCATCGACGTTGATCCAGTCCCGGGGCATGACGGGCCCGCAGCCCAGGTTCACGCGGGGCCCGCGCGGCAGGGGATAAGATTCCGGATCGGCGCGGCCGTCCAAGGCTTCCATGGTTGTTGACACACGGCCTCCTGAATGCCGGGCGGTCTGGCGCGAGCCGCCCGATCCGTACTATCCGAAAAACGAGCGGACCGGGCCATAAGACTTAGGGAGGAGTCCTGATCGGCGGGCGCCGAAGGCCCGGGCCGCGGGGTAGGCCATCGCCGCGCCAGGGCTCACGCGCCGTTGGGGGCGCGCGTCGCCTGGCCGGGCGCGGCCGTTTGCGCGCGCGGCGTCCGCAGGGCGCCAAGCAGGGCCGTGGCCTCGCGCAGCCCGTCTTGCACGCGCGCATCCGTCAACAGGCGATAGAGGCCTTTCAGGCCCCCGGGCGCCGGCC
>DAHWGZ010000090.1 GCA_027335965.1 Acidiferrobacter sp. | reverse complement strand
GATACGGACACCCCCCTCCTGGCGCTCTGTCCGGGCGCCGAATATGGTCCCGCGAAGCGCTGGCCGGCCCGCCACTTCGCACACCTTGCGCGCAGCTACCGCAAGCGGGGCTGGCAAGTCCTGCTGCTCGGCGGCCCGCATGATCGCGGGATCGCGCAGTCGATACACGATCTCTCGCAAGGCGCATGCATCAACCTCGCCGGACATACGACCTTGCTCGAGGCCGTGGACCTCATGTCGCTAGCCGCCGCCGTGGCGAGCAACGACTCAGGCCTCATGCATATCGCGGCAAGCCTCCATAAGCCGCTTGTAGCGGTCTTTGGGTCCTCGGACCCTAACCACACCCCGCCGCTCGACGATCGCGCCCTCACTATCACCCTGGGCCTGCCCTGCAGTCCGTGCTTTGCACGCACCTGTCCGCAGGGCCACCTGCGTTGCCTGGAGGATCTCGCCCCGGAAAGGGTGGAGGAGGCCCTCGAGCAAGTCATTCGCTTATCCTAAGGTCCGAGTCGCAACCACGCATAGCCTGTGGGGGCATGGCGCCCGCCCTGGGGCCGGCGCGCACAGGGCCACATGGCACCGGCGCTTGCGTCACCGGGATGCGGGCGCCGTGCTCAAATGGCTTACCTCACTTAGCTGATATGGGGCCTCTCTCCACTCACCACGCCCATGGCCGGCGGCGGCCATGAAAAGGCCGGGGCTAGCGCCCGGACGATTTGGCGTGTAGCTCCGCGGGTGAGCCGGGCTTGCGGATCACATGTCTCCGGCCCGTGCGCGCGGACTTGTCCGTCGAACGGGGGCGAGTAGTGGGGCCGCGCGCGGCCTGCGCGTCCGATGGCCCAGCCACTGCCTTGCGCGCCCAGCGGTTGCCGCTCTTCTCGTACTCGTGCTTCAGCGCGGCATAAGCGACCCTGTGGGCCCGCGCGCCGTCACCATAGGTTTTTTCCGCACTGGCGAGGGCCTTGCGCCACAGGCTCTGGGCATGACGATCGGAGCGAGCGATGGTCGAAGGGGTGCTCGTGCGCACGGAAGGACTTTCAGACCGGCCCGCCTTCGCGGTCTTCACCGTCTTGCCCTTGGCGCTTTTGGCGCGAATGCGCCGGCGCCCCGCAGCCGCGGATCGCAAAGCGGACTTGCTGGCTACGGACTTTGACCTTGCTGTGGTTCTCGAGGCCGACCTCTTTTCGGGTTCCGTCGATGGCTTTTTGCTCGGCATGGATATCTCCTCGCGATAAAGGTCTATTGCAACCTAGTTGGCGTTGTAGAACATCCCACTTGTGAGGGATCAGAGGCCACATCGATCATCGCGAATCATTCGGATGAATGTCGTGATCCCCTCTCGATAGCCCGCAAGCCTCGCGTCTCGCAGATCACCGCCACCCACGGCCTAGATGCGCCAACAGACGCCCACAAGACATACATGGGACGTGAGCGGCGCGCTGGGCCTTGAGGCAAAGCGTTTGCATGCCAACCAAGGTACCGCGCAAGTGAACGCCGACAGGGTGGCACGAAGGCGAGAAATCATGCGGGGCTTGTCAAGGTGCGCAGACCTGCTTGTTTGGTTCGCAAACTCGAATACTTTGGAAGGTGCCGACCACGCGGCACGAAGGGGGCCTCGGGGATTTCCAGGGACACCAGCTGGCCACAAGAGAGCGGCCGCCGCAAGAACGCCCCGCATGACGGGGCCGGCACGCGACTTATGTGAAGGGCCTCAGAAATATTTGGGGCCGGGAATCCCAGAAATCCCGTAAACTCGGAAGGCTGGGAGGGGGAGCTCGACCGGATAGCCGCTGACGTCCAAGGTGCCAGCTCAATCGCCGTGCAGCGCGCTGGCCCGGTCTCGCGCCACCCTTAGCGGGTCTTTCCCGCGCGCGCCCCCGATCGCTCGAGCCCTCAGGTTCCCCCGATGGCCGAGGTCCTGGCGCTGTTCGTGGACAAGCCGACGGGGCTTCGTTATTGTGGCGCGATGCTCCCCGATGCCATCGATCCCGCCGTCGTACGCCGCGCCCTCGTCATAAAGCTCCGCCACCATGGCGATGTGTTGCTGGCCACGCCGGTATTCCGCGTCCTGCGCGCCCTGATCCCTGGGATCGAGGTGGATGCCCTGATCTACGAAGACAGCCTCGATATGCTGCGCCTCAATCCCGACATCGCCACCATCCACACGATCGACCGGCGAACGCGCGACCTGCCGCTCGTCCGCAAGATCGCCACCGAGCGGCGCTTGCTCAAGGCCTTGAAGGACCGCCGCTATGATCTCATTGTGCACCTCACCGAGCACCCGCGCGGGGCCCTGCTCACCCGGATCCTGAAGCCGCGTTATGCGGTCGCGCGCCGCTACCCCGGACGGCGCGGGCGCTGGTGGCGCAGGAGCTTCACGCATCTCTATGATGTCCCCGCCCGCCAGCGACACACCGTCGAAACCCACCTCGACGCCCTGCGCCGACTGGGGCTTATGATCCCGCCCGAGGAGAAGGTCGTGCGCCTCGCGGCGGGACCCGAGGCCTGGAGCGGCGTGGATGGCCGCCTTGCGCGGGCTGGGCTTGCCGCGCGGCCGTTTCTCGTCATCCACCCGACGTCGCGCTGGCTTTTCAAGGCCTGGCCCGCCGCATCCACGACCGCACTCATGCGCCAACTCCTGGCCGCGGGACATGCCCTGGTCGTGACGTCGGGACCCGATGACGCGGAGCGCGAGGTGATAGCCGAGATCCTCGCGCCGCTTCCGTCCTCGGATGCGCTTGTCGACTGGAGCGGGACGCTTACCCTCAAGGAGCTTGCGGCCCTTTTGCAGAGGGCACAGCTTTTCATAGGCGTGGATTCGGCGCCTATGCACATGGCCTCGGCCATGGGCACACCGGTGGTCGCGATCTTCGGGCCGAGCGGGGACCAAGAATGGGCGCCCTGGCGGGTGCCGGCGCGCGTCCTGACCGCCTCGTCCTATGGCTGCCGGCCCTGCGGCTTCGCCGGCTGCGGTGATGGGCAGGTGAGCGAGTGTCTGGGGGCGGTGGGGGTGGGGGAGGTGGTGCAGGCTATAACGGATCTCCTCGAGGACACAAAGACACGCGCATGCGCGTCGTCCTGATCCGCCAGCGCTACCGCCCCGACGGCGGCGCCGAGCGCTTTGTGGCACGGGCCGCCCACGCCCTGTCGGCACAGGGCGTGGAGATCATGCTTGTGACGCGTGATTGGCCGCAGGGTGCGGACGACATGCGCATCGAGCGCTGCAACCCCCGCTATCTCGGTTCCATCTGGCGGGACCTCGGCTTTGCCCTATGTGCCTGCCGCAGGTTGCGCGCGCTCAAGGCAGACCTCGTGCAGAGTCACGAGCGCATGGCCTGCGCCGACATCTTTCGAGCCGGCGATGGCCTGCACCGCAGCTGGCTTGCCCAGCGCCGGCGGACGACGAGCCCTTGGGGGCGTGTCCGCCTGCGCCTCAACCCCTACCATCTCTACGCGCTAGCCGCCGAGACCAAGGCACTCACACATCCGCGTCTGCGCGCGGTCATATGCGGATCGCGCATGGTGCGCGACGAGATCGCCACCGCTTTTCCGCAAACGGCCGATAAGCTTGTGGTTCTCTACAATGGAGTCGACATCCAACACTTTCATCCGGACGTGAAGGCCGAGCGCGACCAAGTGCGGCAGCGCCATGGCATCCCCTTTGGGGACACGATCTTCGTGTTCGTGGGATCGGGCTTCTACCGCAAGGGGCTTGCCGAGGCGATGAAGGCCATAGCCTTATTGCCAGCCTCCGCGGGCCTGCTGGTGGTGGGGCAGGACCGGCACGAGGCACGCTACCGGCAGTTGGGGCAGGCGCTCGGGATAGGGAACCGCCTTTGGTTTAGCGGGCGCCAGACAGATCCTCGGCCGTTTTATGGGGCCGCCGATGCCTTCATCCTGCCGGCCCTCTACGATCCCTCACCCAACGTCGTGCTCGAGGCTATGGCCTGCGGTCTGCCGGTCGTCACAAGCCGCTCGGCCGGGACCTCCGAACTCCTTGTCGAGGGCAAAACGGGGTTTGTGTGTGACGCCCTCGACACCGATGGCATTGCACGGGCCTGCGCGTCACTACTCGATCCCATACAGCGCGCGGAGATGGGCCAGGCGGCACGCGCCGCTATCGAGCCCTACGACCTGCGCCTCATGGGTGAGCGTTTCGTGGCCTTTTACGAGGACCTCCTGCGCGCGCGGGGCGGACATGGCTAGGCGCGCAAGCCGTCTTCCTTTGCGCGCGCGCATCGCCTGGCACGCGCTGACCCGCGGCGGGCGCAGGCCGCCCGCGGAGGAGGTCCACCGCATCCTGGTCGCGCACAATCTGCTGCTCGGCGACACCCTGATGCTGACCCCGCTATTGGCGCGGCTCAGGCACCATTACCCGGACGCACGCCTCGTCATGACCTGCCCGCCGGCCTTTGCCCCGCTGTACGAGGGGCGCCCGTACGGTCTCGAAACCGTCCCCTTCGATCCCCGCGATCGTCACAGCCTGACCCGCCTGCGCGCCCTCGGGCCTTTTGATCTCGCCGTCGTGCCCGCCGAAAGCCGTCATGGTTGGCTTGCGCGTGCCGCCGATGCCCGCTGGGTTCGCGGCTACGCTGGTGGCGCCTGGTATTATCGCGCATCACTGGACGAGGCCATATCCCCACCCGACCGGCTCACGACCCTGCCTGACATGATGGCGGCGCTCGCCGGAAACGAACGAGCCGAAGGCAAACGCTTCGACCCCAAGGACTGGCCGCCTCCCGGGCCCGGGAGATTCACACCGCCGGACATCCCGTACGCGGTCTTGCATCTTGGCGCCGGTTCGCCGCTTAAATATTGGCCCACGGCAAGCTGGCGCGAGGTAGCCGCGGCGCTCGCCCGACAAGGGCTCCATATCATCTTGAGCGCGGGCCCAGGGCAGGAGGGTCTTGCCCATGCGGTCGACCCCGAAGGACGATTTCAAAACGTCGCCGGACAGCTGGGCTTGCGCGACATGTGGCACCTCCTGGCCGCGGCCCGGCTGCTTATCTCCTTGGATACCGGCGTCGCGCATCTGGCGCGTGTCACGAGGACGCCTTCAGTCGTGCTCTTCGGGCCCGGACAGGCGGCCCTTTATGGCCCTACGGAATTCTACGCGACCACCCCTTACCGAGCAGTGACTCGCGCTGATATGCCTTGCCGCGACGAGACGGTGCTCTTCGAAAGGAGTCGCCCGTGGATTCAGACATGCGTGCGTAGCCCCGAGGATTGCGCCTACACGGCCCGCTGCAGCACCGGGATTTCGGGCAGGGATGTCCTTGGCGCCATCTCCGCCGTTCTGGCCGAAGGGCAGCCCTGAGCGACCCTCAAACCCCGAAGCCGAGGGATCGCAGGGCGACGTCCAGCACGAGCAGCTGGTAGACAGGCTCCGCGAGCTTGTCGAAGCCGCGTGAGTAGGCCGCCACCAGGGTATCCACGCGTTGCGCCCGGAGCTGGCCATGGGTGGCCTCAGCCAGACGCACTCCGAGATCCGGGAGCCGCGGGGAGAGGTCTTCGCGCAACCAGCGATTCAAGGGGGGCGAGAAGCCGCGCTTCTTGGCGGTCAACAGGCCCTCGTCCTGGCAGACCTGGCAGGTCCCGATGAGGAGCGACTTCGCGGGACGCGTGAAGCGCCGATTTGCGGGCAGGCCGGTCACGAGCTCCACGAGCCGGTGATCGAGGAGCGGGGCGCGCAATTCGAGCCCGTGGGCCATGGTACAGAGATCGCCCTTGCGCAGGATGTACTCCGGCAGGTAATTGGCGAAATCGATGTCGAGCAGGGCCGCCAAGCCCTTGTGTGGCGAGGGGAAGTGCCGCCAGTGGATGAGGGGCATCCCCGGCAGGTCGGGCTGCAGATAGCGACGCACGGCAGGCGAAAGCCCCGAGAACCGCAGCACATAGGCCTCCTGCCAGGTCAATCCCAGCTCCTCGCGCCAGCGCGCCGGCTTCTCCCACGGCAAACCGTCATAGGCGAGCGGGATGGTGAGGGACCCACGCCAGCGGCTGCGCAGGTGTTGGCGGTAGCGCTTGTAGCCGGCGAACAGCTCGTCACCACCATCGCCGCCCAGCACCACCTTGACCTCCTCGGTGGCGGCGCGCGCCAGATACCAGAGCGGTAGGGCGCTGGGGTCGGCGAAGGGCTCGTCGAGATCGGCAACGATGCGATCGAAATCATCGGTGAGGCGTGGCTCGACGGGTACCGCCCTGTGGGCAAGACCCAGGGCCTTGGCCATGCGCGCGGCCTGCGGCCCCTCATCATAGGCGGTGCCCGGGAAGGTGGCGGTAAAGGCGGTGATATTCGTGTAGCCCTGGCGCACGAGGCTTGAGGCCACGACCGCTGAATCGATGCCGCCGCTCAGAAAGATTCCCACCGGGCGATCGGAGGCCGTGCGCAACGCCACCGCGCCATCGAGGGTCTCCTGGAAATCCGCGGCCACGGGCGCCGGGCGCCAGTACACACGCAATTCCGGGGGCAACCCCCGCCCGAACTCCCAGCTAAGACAGCTGCCGTTGGCTAGCCGCCGCACGCCCTGCGCCAGGGTTAGGGGGGCCGGGACGTAGCGGTGGGCGAGATAAGCGTCTATGGCCTCGGGGGCGATACGCGCCCGATCTCCGAGATAGGGCAGCAGGGCGCGCAGGGT
>DAHWGZ010000008.1:25835-26136 GCA_027335965.1 Acidiferrobacter sp. | reverse complement strand
CCTCCGAGATCCGCGGCGGTATCGGCGAGGGTGCCCACGACAGCTCGACCCGCGCCCTGATCGGGCGCTATATGGCGCACCGCGCCGGGAGTTGATGTGCCATGCGCGGATGAACGTCATCCAAGACGAGGCCGGACAAGGACCGCGGGCGGCGCCGAGCCATCGGATCCACCCTTTCACCACAATATGAGGAAATGCTGTCGATGGACCAGGCCCCCCGATTTGTAAGCCAGCTTACCCGCAACACCCTGGCGCTCATTCTTGCCGGCGGCCGCGGGTCGCGTCTGAAGCACCTGACGAT
>DAHWGZ010000008.1:0-25825 GCA_027335965.1 Acidiferrobacter sp. | reverse complement strand
CTGGGGGACCTTGCGCGGGGATTTCGGGGAGTTCGTGGAACTCCTGCCGGCACAGCAGCGCATCGAGTCCTCGTGGTACGCGGGGACCGCCGACGCGGTCTACCAGAACCTCGATATCGTGCGCAATCATGACCCGGATTACGTCCTGATCCTGGCCGGCGACCATGTCTACAAGATGGATTACGGGCCGATGATCGCCCATCATGTGCGCAAGGGCGCGGACCTCACGGTCGGTTGCGTGCATGTTCCCCTCGATCGCGCAAGCGACTTTGGGGTCATGGCCACGGATGAGATGGGGCGCATCGTGCGCTTCGATGAAAAGCCGGCCGAGCCGGCGCCAGCGGTGGCGGGCGGGAACACCGCGCTCGCTTCCATGGGCATTTATGTGTTTAGCGCGCGCTTCCTCTATGAGCAGCTCGTCAAGGATGCCGACACCAAGGCCTCGCGGCACGATTTCGGGCACAACGTGATCCCCGGGGCCATAGATCGGTACCGGGTCATGGCCTATGCCTTTTCGGGCGATGGCAGCGGGCAATCGGCCTACTGGCGCGATGTCGGCACGCTGGATGCCTATTGGGAGGCCAACATGGAGCTGATCGGCGTGACCCCGGAGCTCAACCTCTATGACACCTCCTGGCCGATCTGGACCTATCAGGAGCAGTATCCGCCGGCCAAGTTCATCTTCGACGAGGACGAGGGCCGCCGCGGCATGGCCGTGGACTCCATGGTGTCCGGCGGCTGCGTGATCTCCGGGGCCCAGATCCGCCATTCGCTGTTGTTTTCGGCGGTGCATGCGCATTCCTATTCGGAGGTCGTAGACTCGGTGGTCATGGGCAGCGTCGACATCGGCCGGCATAGCCGCATCCGTCGCGCGATCATCGATAAGGGGTGCCGCATACCCGAGGGCAGCATCATAGGGTGGGATCCCGAGGACGACGCGCGCCGTTATCATGTGACGCCCGAGGGGGTCGTCGTGGTGACGCCCGAGATGCTCGGCCAGGAACTGCATCATGTCCGATGAGGGCCGCTTGAACCTGGTGTTGTGCTGGCACATGCATCAGCCGCAATACCGGCGCCTGTCCGACGGCCAGTACCAGCAGCCATGGGTGTATCTGCATGCCATCAAGGACTATGTGGATATGGCGGCGCACATCGAGTCGGTCCCGGCATCGCGCGCGGTGGTCAATTTCTCGCCCGTCCTGCTCGATCAGATCGCTGACTATGGCGAGCAGGTGCAGGCCTATCTCCGCGAGCGCACGCCCCTGCGCGACCCGCTGCTCGCGGCGCTTGCCGGCCACTGGCCGCCGCCCGGCCCCGAGCGCGCATCGCTCATCGAGGCCTGCCTCAAGGCCAACAAGACGCGCGTGATCGATCGGTTCCCGGAGTTCAAGCGGCTGGTGGCGCTCGCCGAGCCGGTGGTCGCCGATCCGGGGCTTTCCCATTACCTCGGCGATCGTTATCTGCGCGATCTCGTCATTTGGTACCACCTGGGGTGGTTCGGCGAGACGGTGCGCCGCACCGATGCGCGCATAGGCGCGCTTTTGCAAAAGGGCGAGGATTTCGACGAAGGGTCGGCGATCACCGTGCTGGAGGTGGCGGGCGAGATCCTGAGCGGGCTTGTGCCGCGCTACCGCAGGCTCGCCGAGAGCGGGCAGGTGGAGTTGTCGTTCACTCCCCATACACATCCGATCGTGCCGCTTTTGCTCGATTTCGCGGCGGCGCGCGAGGCGCAGCCGGACGTGCGCCTGCCGGCCGCCCCGCACTATCCGGGCGGCGAGGAGCGCGCGCGCTGGCAGATCCAGGCGGGCCAGGAGGCCTTCACGCGGCATTTCGGATTCAACGCGGCCGGCTGCTGGCCGGCCGAGGGGGGGCTTAGCGCGCGCATGCTGGCATTGCTTGACGACGCCGGCATCAAGTGGACGGCGTCGGGCGAGCGCGTCCTGCGCCATAGCCTGCAGGCGAGCGGCAAGGATGGAAGCCACGGCCAGTGTCACAGGATCTACGAGGAGCCGGGGCGGAGCGTGCGGTGCATCTTCCGCGACGACGGGCTGTCGGACCTGATCGGCTTTTCCTACGCCGACTGGCATGCCGATGATGCGGTCGGCAACCTGATCTCGCACCTGGAGACCATCGCCCGTGCCGCGCAGCCCGGTCATGTGCCGCTGGTCGCCATCATCATGGATGGGGAGAACGCCTGGGAGTATTACCCCGAGAACGGGTATTACTTCCTGCGCGCGCTCTACGAGCGATTGGCAAGCCACCCGCAGATCCAGCTCACGACCTTCTCTCGCTATATCGATGAAGGCCATGCCCCGGCCACGCTCCCGCCGCTCGTCGCCGGCAGCTGGGTGAACGGCACCTTCGCGACCTGGATCGGCAGCGTCGACAAGAATCGCGCCTGGGACATCCTCGCCCAGGCGAAGGTCGACTATGACCGCGTCATGGCCCAGGGCCGGCTGTCGCGCGAGGATGCCGAGCGCGCAAGCGAGGCGCTGGCGGCATGCGAAGGCTCCGACTGGTGCTGGTGGTTCGGCGACTACAACCCGCGCGATGCGGTGGAGGGATTCGAGCGACTCTACCGCCGTCATGTCACCGACCTCTACCACATCCTAGGCGAGCCGCCTTCGCCGCTCGTGGCCGAGGGGTTCACCCAACAGGGCACGGACCGCTCCGAGCGCGGGGGCGCGATGCGCTCGTCCGGGGCGCTATGACGGGCAAGCGGCGTCACGCGCCGGTCCTCGATCGCCGCCGCCTGGGCGTCTTGCTGCATCCGAGTTCCCTCCCTGGGGACGGGCTCAAGGGCACGATGGGCGCGCATGCGCGGCGTTTCGTGGACGTCCTGGTGGCGGCCGGGGTGAGCGTCTGGCAGGTCCTGCCCCTCGGTCCGCCGGGCGGAGGCTCGCCCTACAATAGCCCGTCGTCGCATGCCGGCGATGCCGGGCTCATAGACCTCGAGGATCTCGCCTCGTGCGGCTGGATCGGCATGGCCGATGCGCACGCGGCTTTGAGCGACGAGGCCGCGCAAAGGGCGGTGCTGGGCGCCGCCCATCAAGGGTTCGTCGCGCGGGCGTCGGCCGCCGAGCGGGCCGAGTTCCAGGAATTCCGCGCGCGGCACGCGGCTTGGCTCGCCGATTACTGCGCCTACGAATGCATCAAGGCCGAATGCGGCGGCGCGCCCTGGTGGCAGTGGCCGGCGGCCCTCAAGGATCGCGACCCGCAGGCGCTGGCGGCCTATCCGGGATCCGCGCCGTTCGAGGCGGCGGCGTTCGCGCAGTTCCTGTTTTTTCGGCAGTGGCACGCGTTGCGCCGCTATGCCGCCCCGCGCGGCCTGCGGTTTTTTGGGGACATGCCGATCTTCGTGGCCGAGGACAGCGCCGATGTGTGGGCGCATCGCGATCTCTTCGTGCTGGATGCCGATGGGCGTCCGGAGATCGTCACCGGCGTGCCGCCCGATTATTTCTCGGCGCAGGGCCAGCGCTGGGGGAACCCGCATTACCGGTGGGAGCGCATGGCCGCCGACGGCTTTGCGTGGTGGCGCGAGCGGGTGCGCGCCCAGCGCGAACTCTTCGATTGGTTGCGAATAGACCATTTCCGCGGCTTCGTCGCCTCGTGGGCGATCCCGGCCTCGGCGCCGACCGCGGCCGGCGGGGAATGGATGGCGGTGCCCGGAGACGCCCTGCTCGGCGCGCTGCAGGAGGCCTTCGGGGATCTCCCCTTGATCGCCGAGGACCTCGGCGTCATCACAGACGATGTCCATGCCTTGCGCGACCGCTACGACCTGCCGGGCATGCGCGTCCTGCAATTTGGCTTCGACGGCGATCCGGGCAATCCGCATCTCCCGCACAATTACGTCGCCAATGGCGTGGCCTACACCGGCACGCACGACAACGACACCACCACCGGCTGGCACGCGGCGCTGTCGGCGTCCGAGCGCGCCCTCGTGCGCGACTATCTGCCGGAGGTCGAGGCGGAGCCTGCGTGGGCCATGATGCGCGCGGTCATCTCCTCGGTGGCCGGTCTTGCCGTGGTCCCCTGGCAGGATGTGCTGAATCTTGGCAGTGGCGCGCGCATGAACACCCCAGGGAAGTCGGCCGGCAATTGGGGATTCCGGTTTCGTTGGGAGGATGTCGCGGAGGCCGTGCCCGCGCGCCTGGCGCGGCTCGCCTTCCTGTACGGCCGCGCGGTGTTGCCCCGTTAAGGCCTCCCGCGCGCAAGAGCGGGGCGTCGCGCCCCGGTGCAGGCCGTGTTGTAGCGCTTTTCCGGAAAGAGCCGGCGCGTCAGGATGAGGCCCGGACAGGGGACTGTGATCGCCGCGAACGAGAAGAACGCGGCCGGCACATAGAGCACTTGGCTCACGACGCGAAAACCGGTGAGCGCGATGCCGGTCCATGGTGCGCAGGCGGCGAACAGGAAAAGCGCGCGCAAGGCGGAACTGACGGTGTAGCGGGCCATCTCTCCTCCAGGAAATGACGGCTCTCCATGACACGCATGGCCCTTAGGCCGAGGCGCGCCGTCTGGCGCCTGGTGTGCGGCCCGGCGCTCGCCCCCTCGCGTTCCGGGGCCGCGGGCCGATCCGCTGCGACCGCCATGGAAGGGACCGGCGCGGGTCTAATCCTGGCCGCCGAAGACATTGCCATGGCTCGACGCGATCTCATGCCCGTCGGCGGCCCGCAGATCCTGTCCCCCGAAGAGGTTGGCGTGGGTCGATCCCAGCATGTGGCCATTCGCGCCCTGGATGTCCTGACCGCCGAATATATTGGCCCGAGTCGAGGCGATCTCATGTCCATTGGCGGCATGCACGTCCTGCCCTCCGAAGAGGTTCGCGTGGGTCGATCCCAGCATGTGGCCATTCGCGCCCTGGATGTCTTGTCCGCCAAAGAGGTTGGCGCGGGTCGATGCGAGCAGATGGCCGTCGGCGGCATGGATGTCGCGGCCGCCGAAGATATTGTCCTGGGCGGATCCGAGGAGGTGTCCGTCCGCGCCGTAAATAGGCGTGATTCCGGCATGATCCATCGGGTTCATGGCGTGTCTCCTGGGTGGGCGGCGTGGCCGTTGTCCGCCGGATCCCCCATCCTACGCCTGGGCGGCCGGCGCGGCTTGCGATAGCGCCGTGGCCGCGTCGGCGGTGCGCGCCGCCACGACCCCCTTCTCGGTATAGCCCAATTCCCGCAAATGCTGGGCTCGCCACCGATTCCCCTTGATCCCCGCCACCACGGACATCGCGAAGGCGACCGGCCCCAGTATGGGGGGCACCAGCAGGGCCACGAGGAAACCCAGCAAAAACCACCAGCCCGCCAGCGCCCACATTTTATGGACCAGCATCCAGACCACGCCAAAGAAAAGGGCGGGCCAGGAGAAGCCCACCTTGATGGCCTGCGTGCCGAGGGTGGGGTGGCTATATACGGCGTATCGCCGAGACAGGAAGGCCGTCGCCTCGAGGCGGTTGTGTGCCGCCACGCCATCGGGCGACGGGTCGTTCCGGGCGGCGGATGGGGGCGCGCCCGCGGGTTTCCCGCATGCCCGGCAGAAATTGGCTGTCGTCGGATTCGTCGCGCCACAATGGAGGCATTGCATGGGGGGTTCCTCTCGTTTCACGTGGCCGCTCTCGAGAGAGCGGCCGCCATCGGCGCGCCGCAGTGGGTGCAGAACGCATCCCCTGGCAGGCATGCCGTGCCGCAGCGGCACAGCAAGGCGTCGCTCACCGCGGGCGGCTTCTCGGGCAATGGCCGTGCCGGCCGCTCCTCGCGGCCTTCCTGGGCGCCCTCCTTGATCCACTTGTCGAGCGCCGCCGCCCTTGCCGTCGGCCATTGGTGGATGTCGGCCAGGTTCATGAGCTTTCCCATGGCCTTGTCTTGCGCGCTCGCCTCGTCGAAAAAGGCCTGTCCCTGGGCCACGAATTCCTCCCAGTTCAAGGAGCCGTAGTACTTCACCGGCGCGCTGCACATCTTCATCATGGCCTCGAACGCGGCCTTGTCGTTTCGACAGAGGCGGTAGGCGAAGCGGTCGAGGCTCAGGTCGAGCTTCCGGTACCAGTCCATGAGCACGGCCCGCAGCCCATGCGTGACGAGCGTGCCGAACCCCGCGGTAAATGAACTGATGGTCCTGGCGATCGTATCCGAGGACATGGCCAGCATGGAGTGCGGGACGAGCCCCATGCGGATTCGGCCGATCTCCCGGGCCATGACAAAGAGCATTTCCTGGGGCGATAGCACGGAGGCCAGCATGCCCGTCAGCACCACATGGGGCTCGTCTGCGATGTAGCTGAAGCTTTCCATGCCCGCGCTCCCGATATAAAGCACGGGTTTTTGGGGCGGTTGGCCGCGCACGAGGCACTCGTCCCAGATTTCATGAATCTCCGGCAACTGCCGCGGGGAGACCCGGATGCGCTGGGTCCGCGATCGGATCTCCTGGGTCTTGCCGATCTTCATGTCGGCGAATGACGCGATGATCTTCTCGATGCCGGGAAAGGACGTGATGCGGCCGTAGGCGGCGATTTCCTCCGGATGACGCAAGGAGTCGGTCGCCTCGGGCGCGACCCGGTAGGCGTGCTCCGCGTCGAGGGAGAGACGAACGTGCACGCGCGCGGCCAGCCGGTGGATGGGGTCGCGGTGGCGCGCGGCAAGCGCCGGCGCCGCGGCCAGCGTGTAGGCCGCGAGCCCCGGCTTGAAGCACGAGGCGATGTAATGGATCTGCTTGTCGGTCAAGCGGTAGTGCGCCGCGTACGCGCGCCGCACCGCATCGATTCCCTTGTGTGGCGCGAAGCGTGATAGCAGGGCGACCGCCACCGCCACGTCTGCCGGCGCGCTGTCCTGGCCCGCCAGAAAGGCCGCGACTTGCGGGGCCGTGCGGACATCGTCCGGGATGCCGGATGGCGATCCGGCGGTCGATGCGCGATCCCCGAGGGCGTCCCCATCGGCGTCTTCAGGGATCGCGCCCAGGGTCTCGATGGTGCTTAGAAGACGGTCGTACGCGCTCGCTCCGGCAGCCATGACCGTTTACATCCCCCCGGCATCGTGTGCGTGCACCCTTGCGGCCGCTTTTTTGGTTTTTATCAAGCGTAGACGCAGGCGGCCCGGGCCGTCAACGTCGCGCGCGACGCCGCGGACATGGCCTCGCCGGATTCCAGGGCCGTGGGGAAGCGCCCACTTACCGTGAGCCTCCGGCCGCGGAGGGCCTTGGGGCATGCCGGCCGTATCGAGCGCGTTTTCCGGAATCCCGCCCCCGGCATGGTCCGGGCCGATGTCGGGAACCGTTGAGGCGCATGGGTATCTACATACGGGTTGGCGTCGGCAAGGGGCGGGCGTGGCACGACGCGGGGGGATTTCGTGTGGCGGATGGACGGGTGAGGTCACTGGATGCCACGCGCGGTCTCGCGGCCGTCTCGGTGGTCTTGTCGCACTATGTCCTGGTTCTGGCCGATGCCGGCCGCCGCCGCTACGCGCATGCCTACCATACCCTGCGATGGCTGTCCTATACCCCGCTTGGCTTGGCGTGGGCGGGCCGCGCGGCCGTGGTCTTCTTCTTCGTGTTGAGCGGCTATGTGCTCTATGTCATGTGGGAGCGCGGCGGCTTGAGCTACGGCGCCTACCTCAAAAAACGCGTGGTGCGCCTTTATCTGCCTTATGCCGGGGCGGTGATCCTCGGCATCCTGGGCGCCGCCTTCCTGTATGCCGGGCCCATGCGCGGACTCGGTCCGTGGATCAACAAGTTCTGGTCCTGGTCGCCGAGTACGAGCTCGCTCTGGGAGCACGCCGGTTTCGTGGACGCCTTCAATTCGGATCGCTATGACTTCACGATCTGGACGCTCGTGCAGGAGATGCGCATCTCGCTCATCTTTCCGCTGATCGTCCTGTGGGTGCGCCGCTCCTCATGGATGGTGGCATGGCTGCCTTTTGCGGTGCTGGCCGCCGCCGTCATCTTCGTGCGCAGCGTGGCGTCGGCCTCGGGCGGGTCGTGGGCGGCTGCGGTCATGGGCGGGGGGCTGACCGCCTACAGCGACACTGTCTACTATCTCGCGCCCTTTGCCTTGGGCGCCCTGCTGGCCTGTCACAGGGGCACGGTGAAGAGGCGCTATATCGCGCTGTCGCCGTGGTGGCGATTCACCCTGGGGGTGCTGGCCTTCGCGCTCTACTTTTACGGTTCGCGCGCCCTCGCCGCCCTGGGCGATCACCGCATGCTGGTCCACGACTGGCCCACCATGATGGGGGCGGCCCTCGGGCTCGTGGTGATCGCCTACGAGCCCGCCATCAAGACGTTCCTCGAGCGTCGCGTGTTCCAGTATCTGGGGCGCATATCCTACAGCCTGTATCTCTTTCACCCGCTCGTGCTGTTGGCGGCGCTCCACCTGTTTTATGGACGGATCAGTCTCGCGCCCTTGCTGGCCGGCACCTTCGTGGCCACGCTGTTAACGGCGGACATCGCCTATCGCGGGCTGGAGCGACCGGCCGCGCGCATGGCGCGGGCCTTGGGAGAGAGGGTGACGGCCCCTGGGGGCGAGGTGTCCGCGTCATCGGATTGATGCCCGAAAAGGGGCGTGGAGGGCGCGGCCGGGATGCGGGGGCGCCGCGATGGGGCGGCGATTCTCGGAGGCGGGACGGTCGGGAGGAAAGACCCGCCGCGGCGCCCGGGGGGGCGCCGCGGCGGGCGACTCTACTCCGCTAGTGCAGCATGTGCAGGACGCGCGCGCGCAATGCCGGGCTCGCGTCGACCTGCCGGACGAGGTTGTTGTATTGCGGCAGGGTGAGGTGCTGGCCCTTGATGGCGGCGATCATGGACTTCTGCGCGCGTACCTGGATCCCGCGGGCCGCGCCCGGCTTCGCCTTCATCGCCTGCAGCTTCTTCGCGTATGTGGCGCGGATCTGCGATACCCGACGAATGGCCGTGACGAAGTGTTTCAGGGTCGCGTGGCCGATGCGCGGCATGGCCGTGGCGGCCGGCGGGGGCGGCATCTGTGCGGCTGCCGCGCCTGGGGCCTGGGTGGCGGCATAGGCGCTTACGGAGATCAGCGTAATCGCGGTCGTGAGGGCGAGTCGCAGGGCGGTTCGGGATGACTCCATCGTGATGTGTTTCCTCGATTGATTGGTTCGCTCAGAAAATGCAATGCCCGTGCCAGCCGCCCCGCCGGTGGCCGGTGGAAAGACAAAAGCGCGCAAGGGCGCGTCATGGGGCGGGTGGCGCAAGCGGCGCCCGACACGGCGCCTTCCGGCGCGCATGTGTCGAACCGACACATGCGGCGGAAATGCCGAGGCGATGCGCCACAACTCATGCTCGTGACATCAGGAGGGAGGAGGCATGCAAGGATCGAAGATCTTGATAGTGGACGATAGCGATGTCGCGCGCACGCGGCTGAAGGAGGACCTGTCCGGCGCCGGGGCCGTGGTGCAGGCGGTGGCGAGCGCCCATGATGCCTTGGCGCTCTTGCCGCGCTGGCCCGCGGACCTGGTGGTGAGCGGCCTTAGGTGGGAGGTCGGCAGCATGGCCCTGTGCGCGGGGATACGCGCCGCAAAACGGCCGCCGGCGTTCATGATGCTCTCGCCGCGGCTCGAGGCGCCGGCCCTCGGCGATCAGGAGGGTTGCGCGCCGCGCCAGGCCGAGGGCGCGGCCTTGTCGGTGGCCGTGGTCCAGGCCCACGAGGCGCTGGGATCGCCTTGCGCGCGAGCGCCCCAAGCGCGGCTTCCCGTGCCGGATATCCTGCGGTTTCACGGCATGCTCGGCTGCGGCGCGGACATGCGCGTGCTGGTCGAGCGTCTGGTGCGCGCCGCGCGCGTCGAGGTGCCGGTGCTTCTGAGCGGGCCGAGCGGCACGGGCAAGGAACTCGCGGCGCGGGCGATCCATGGCGAGAGCGCGCGCCGCAATGGCCCGTTCGTGGCCGTCAATTGCGGGGGCATACCCGAGTCATTGTGGGAGAGTGAATTCTTCGGCTACACCGCCGGGGCCTTCAGCGGCGCGAATCGCAGCCGGGAGGGGCTGTTTGCCGCCGCCCACGGCGGGACCCTGTTCTTGGACGAGATCGGGGAGATGCCCCTGGGCGCCCAGGCCAAGCTCCTGCGCGTCCTGGAGGGCGGGTGGATGCGGCCGGTGGGGGCGGTGCGCGAGCACCAGGTCGATGTCCGGATCGTCGCCGCCACCCATAGAAACCTCGCGCTCGCGGTCGAGCAGGGGCGTTTTCGCGACGACCTTTTGTACCGTCTCGACGTGTTGGCCGTGAGCCTGCCGGGTCTCGCCGGCCGCTGCGACGACATCACGGTCCTGGCGCGGCACTTCCTGCGCGAGTGCCGCGCCGAGAGGGGTGGGGTCGCGGATGGCTTCGAGACCGAGGCCCTGGGTCTGCTCCACGGCTATGCCTTTCCGGGGAACGTCCGCGAGCTACGCAATATCGTCCAATCGGCGGCGGCGTTTGCGCGCGGCCCGCGCATCGGCGCCCTGGATCTGCCCGAGCGCGTGGGCCGGTCCGGCGGCCGGGGGCGTGGTCCAGCGGGGCGCGCGGCATTACCCGAGCCGATGGGCACCGGCGACCTCGTGACCTTGGAGGAATGCAAGAACGCCTATGTGCGCGAGGTCCTGCGGCGCGTGCGCGGCAATAAACGGGCGGCGGCGCGCATCCTCGGGATCGAGCGGCGCACGCTCTATCGCTGGCTCACGTCCTCCTGACCGTAAGGCGCGGGCCCTGTGGACCCGCGCTCATAACCACGCCATGCAGCCGAGTTCGAAACGATGGGCGAGCAGGGCGTGAGTGGGGTAGGCGCGGATGCGCAGCGTCTGGAATCCCGGCGTGCGGGGCTCATGATCGAGACGAAAGATCAGGCGCCCCTTCTCGTCGACGCCGTCTGCGGCAAACGGCGCCTGATCGCGCAGCAGGGTCTCGCCCGCATCGTCGCAGGACTCGAACAGGCATTCGACGACGAGGTCGTCCGGGCGCAGACCGTTGCCGTGGACGAGCACGGTGAGACGCAGGGGCTCGCCGACCTTGAGGGCCTCGGGGATGTCGTGGTCGGGTTCGATGCGCACCCCGGGCCAGGCGCTGCTCACCTGCTGTTTCCAGCGGGCCAGCGCGCGTCCTCCCGCGGCGGCGTCGGAGGCGAGTCGCCGGGCATGGTCGGCGGCCTTGCGGTAATAGTCGCGCGCGTACTCGAGCACCATGCGTTCGGCGTTGAACACCGGCATGGCGCGCCGCATCGCGGCCTTGGACATGGAGATCCAGGATCGCGAGTAGCCATGCTCCGCGGCATTGAAGTAGAGGGGCACGACCTGTTGCTCCAGGATATCGAGGACCTCCGCGCTCTCCTCGCTGGTGCGCTGGTCGTTGTCGATCGCGCCCTTGTGCGGACAGATGCCCCAGCCGTTGTCGCCGGCGTAGCCCTCGCCCCACCAGCCATCCAGGACGCTCAGGTTCACGACGCCGTTGATGGCGGCCTTTTGCCCCGACGTACCGCTCGCCTCCAGGGGGTACTCCGGGGTATTGAGCCAGACATCCACGCCGGTCACGAGCCGGCGGGCGAGCGCCAGATCGTAGCCTTCGATGAGGATGACCTTGCCCTCGAATTCCGGGCTGCGCGAGAACTCCTGGATCAGGCGGATCAGGTTTTGGCCCGGATGGTCATGCGGGTGGGCCTTGCCGGCAAACAGCAGCAGCACCGGCCGATCCGGGTCGTTCAGCAACCGCGCAAGGCGCTTGGGGTCCTCGAACAGGAGGCCCGCGCGCTTGTAGGTCGCGAAGCGCCGCGCAAAGCCGATGGCGAGCGGCGTCTTGGCGTCGGGCTCCAGGAGCCGCGTGAGCCGCCGGATCAGGCCCTCGCCCGCCCCGTTGCGCCGGTGTTGGCGGGCGACGCGCTTGTGCACGGTCTCCAGCATCGCGCCCTTCAGGGATTGGTGGACGCTCCAGTAGCTGTGGTCGGGAATGGCGTCGATGCGCGCCCAGTAGTCGGTCTCGGTGAGCTTGTTGCGCCACTCGCTGCCAAAGCGCACGTCGAACAGGCTGCTCCATTCGTGGGCGAGAAAGGTCGCCACATGCACGCCATTGGTCACATACCCGACGGGATTTTCCATCCACGGGATCTGCGGCCAGATGTAGGCCTCCATGCGCGAGGCGACCCCGCCATGAATGCGGCTTACGCCGTTGTGCAGGCGCGATCCGCGCAGCGCCAGCGCGGTCATGTTGAATCCGCCCTGGCTGATGGGGCTCGATCCCAGGGACTTCAGTTCATCGAGGGTGATCCCGAGATCGGCGACATAGGGCTCGAGGTAGCGCCCGAACAGCTCCTGATCGAAGATGTCATGGCCGGCGGGCACGGGCGTGTGGGTCGTGAACACCGTGCCGGCCGCCACCACCTCCAGGGCGCTATCGAAATCGAGGCCTTGGGCCGTGAGTTCGCGGGTCCGCTCCACGATCTGGAAGGCCGGGTGGCCTTCATTGATGTGCCAGACGGTGGGCGCAAGGCCCAGCGCGCGCAGCGCGCGCACGCCGCCTATGCCAAGGACGATCTCCTGGCGCAGCCTGGTTTCACGGTCGCCGCCATAGAGTTGGCAGGTGATGCTGCGGTCGGCGTTGCTGTTCTCCGCGACATCGCTGTCTAGCAGATAAAGACAGATGCGCCCGGCCGCCACGCGCCACACCTTGAGCGCCACGGCGCGCCCGGGAAAGGTGACCTGCACCCGCAGCTCTTGCCCCTTGTCGTCGTACACCGGGCTCACCGGCAGATCGGCGAGCAAGGCCGGTGCCGTGCCGACGATCTGGTTGCCCTGCGCGTCGATGGTCTGGTTGAAGTACCCCTGCCGGTAGAGCAGGCCCATGGCCACGAACGGAAGGCCGAGGTCGCTTGCCGCCTTGCAGTGGTCGCCGGCCAGTATGCCAAGGCCGCCGGAGTAGATCTGCAGGCTCTCATGGAGACCGAATTCGGCGCAAAAGTAGGCGACGAGATCGGTCCCGCGATCGATCTCCGTGCGCTTGGAGGACAGGCGCACGGCGTGATAGGTATCGTATATGGATAGGGCGCGCTGGTACTCCTCCAAAAACAGCGGATCCGCCGCGGCCTCGTCGAGCCGCGCCTGCGAGACGCGGCGCAGCATGAGTTTGGGGTTGCGCCCGCACTGTTCCCAGAGCTTGGGATCGAGCCGCACGAACAGCGCGCGGATGGATCGGTTCCAGCTGTAGAGAAGGTCGGCTGCGAGCTCCGTGAGGCGCGCCAATCTTTGCGGAATGAGCGGCTGGACTTCCAGAGGGTAGCGGGTACCGGGCACGTGATGACCTTTTATGTGATCGTTGGCGTTGTGAACCTGATTCGCTTGGACTGGCGTGCAGCTATTATGCCACAAGCACCGCGTCGCCCTTAAACTCGTATCATACAACCGCCGGAAATGGCAGGCGCTTTCGGCGGACGGAGCGCCGCCCGAAAGGCGCGCCCCATCCTGGCGGGCCTCGCGCGGCTTCAAGGGTCGCGTGGGGCCGCCGACCCGTATTGGGGCTCGTGCACCATCCTACGGACATCGAACGATGGGGCAAGAGGCCCGCGTGGCGCGCGGCGAGCGGCGGACGTTTCGCTACTTGTCATGGGCGGACATGGTCCGTAACATGACTCGAGAAATGAGCGCGACCCCGCGCGTTTCCGGCGCGCGGCAATCGGCAAGGGAGGGCAGTGCATGCCAGGCGGCAGGGGGGCGAGCGGCAGTGTGGACGCGTGGTTCAGCCCGGAGGACATCTTTCTCTTCCGCGAGGGACGGCATGTGCGGCTCTACGAGAAGCTCGGCGCGCATCCGTTGCGCGTGGCGGCGGAGACCGGCGTGCATTTCGCGGTCTGGGCGCCCAACGCGCGCTCGGTGTCGGTCATCGGCGATTTTAACGGATGGCGAAAGGATGCCCATCCGCTCAAAGTCCGCGACGACGGGTCGGGCCTGTGGGCGGGGTTCATCCCCGGGATCGGTCGCGGGGCGCTCTATAAATATCACATCGTCGCGCGCGATGGCGGCTATGAAGTCGAAAAGGCCGACCCGTTCGCGTTTCGCGGCGAGCTGCCACCGCGCACGGCCTCCGTGGTGTGCGATGGCGCTTATGCCTGGCAGGACGAGGCGTGGATGGCAAGCCGCGGCGAGCGCATCGCGCTGAACGCGCCGGTCAGCATCTACGAGATCCACGCCGGGTCCTGGCGTCGCGTCCCCGAGCACGGCGGGCGGTGGCTGAGCTATCGCGAGCTCGCCGCGCAATTGCCATCGTATGTCGCCGACATGGGCTTCACTCACGTCGAATTCATGCCGCTCACCGAACACCCCTTCTATGGCTCGTGGGGCTATCAGACCACGGGGTATTTCGCGCCCACCGCGCGTTTCGGCGCGCCCGATGATCTCATGTACCTGATAGATGCCCTCCATCGCCATGGCATCGGCGTGATCCTGGACTGGGTCCCCTCGCACTTTCCGACGGATGTTCATGGCCTTGGATTTTTCGACGGCACGCATCTTTTTGAGCATTCCGATCCGCGGCGCGGCTATCATCCGGAATGGCACTCGAGCCTGTTCAACTATAGTCGTCACGAGGTGCGCTCGATATTGGTCTCGAGCGCGCTTTATTGGCTCGATCGGTTTCACATCGACGGCCTGCGCGTCGATGGCGTGGCATCGATGCTCTACCGCGATTACGCGCGCGGGCCGGGGGAGTGGATCCCGAACGCCCACGGCGGCCGGGAGAATGACGAGGCGATCCAGTTTCTGCAGGAGCTAAACGAGTCCGTGTACCGGCATTATCCCGACACACAGACCATAGCCGAGGAGTCCACGGCCTGGCCGCAGGTGTCGCGGCCGGTCTATGCCGGGGGGCTCGGGTTCGGCTATAAATGGAATATGGGCTGGATGCATGACACGCTCGATTACATGGAAAAGGACCCCATCCACCGCAAGTACCATCAGGGGCAGCTTACGTTCAGCCTGTGGTACGCCTTTCAGGAAAACTTCGTGCTGCCGCTCTCGCACGACGAGGTGGTGTACGGCAAGCGCTCGCTGATCGCCAAGATGCCGGGCGACGACTGGCAGCGGTTCGCCAATCTGCGCGTGCTGTTCGCCTACATGTTTTGTCATCCCGGCAAGAAGCTCCTGTTCATGGGCTCGGAGTTCGCCCAGTGGCGGGAGTGGGCCCACGAAGACAGCCTCGACTGGCATCTTCTCGATCATGAGCCGCACCGCGGCATCCAGCGGCTGGTGCGCGAGCTGAACGCCCTGTACCGCGGGGAGCCCGCGCTGCACCGGGCCGACGCCGAGCCGGCGGGCTTTTGCTGGGTGGACACCGGGGATTGGGAGCAGAGCGTCATCAGCTTCTACCGCCTCGCCGAACCCGCGGGCGAGCCCTTGCTGGTGGTCGCCAATTTCACGCCCCTGCCGCGCCACAACTATCGCCTCGGGGTGATGCGGCCGGGCCTCTGGCGCGAGGTCCTGAACACCGATGCCACGATCTACGGCGGCAGCGGGCAGGGCAACTTGGGCGGGCTCGCCACGGCCCCGGTGGCGGCGCATGGCGCGCTGCAGTCGCTCAATCTCGTGCTGCCGCCCCTTTCGGTGCTCGTGCTCAAGGCCCCGGCGCGGCCGGGATCGGACGGCTAGCATGGCGCGGCGTCCGAACAAGGAGCCACCCCCGCCGGCCGACGGCCGGGCCCGGGTGGTGATCGAGGCCGTGACCCCGGCGGTCGACGGCGGGCGCTTTGCGATCAAGCGCGTGATCGGCGACACCGTGGTCGTGGAGGCCGACGTGTTTGCCGACGGTCACGACGCCGTGGCCTGCGTGTTATGCGTGCGCAAGCCCGGCGGCCGCGCGGTGAGCGCGACGCGCATGACCGCGCTTGGCAACGACCGCTATCAGGGACGCTTCGTGGTCGCGGAGCTCGGCGTCTATCACTACACGGTGCGCGCCCATATCGACCGGTTCGGTTCGCTCGCCCAGGAGCTCGCGCGTCGCCCCATCGACGACCCGGACCTCGCCCTGGTCTTTCAGCAGGCGGTGCTTCTGATCGTGGCCGCCGCGGACCGCGCCCCGGCGCGCGAGGCGCGCCCGCTGCGCGTGATCCGGTCGCTGCTCGAGAGCGAGGCGTCCGTCGCCGACAAGCGCGCCGCGCTGCTGGACGAGGCGCTCGCCGAGCGGGTTTACCGGTTTTCAGAGCCCGCGCACGAGACGGTGTGGGCGCCCGAGCTTCCCGCGCGCGTGGACCCCGAGGGCGCGCGCGCCGCGGCCTGGTATGAATTCTTTCCGCGCTCGCGCTGGGGGGCCGCCGGCGGACGGTTGCGCGATGCCGGCCCGATCCTGGGGCGCGTGGCGGCCATGGGATTCGATGTCGTGTACCTGCCGCCGATATCGCCGATCGGGGCCGTGCGCCGCAAGGGTCCGAACAATACCGCAAGCAATGATCCCGCCGATGTCGGCAGCCCGTGGGCGATCGGCAGCGCCGAGGGCGGCCACAAGACCGTCGCCCAAGCCCTGGGCACGTTCGCGGATTTCCGCGCGTTCTGCGCCGAGGCCGGGCGGCTCGGGCTTGCCGTGGCGCTCGACATCGCCTTTCAGTGCGCCCCCGACCATCCGTACGTGAGCGAGCATCCGCAGTGGTTCCGCCATCGCCCGGACGGCAGCATCCAGTTTGCCGAGAACCCCCCGAAGAAATACCAGGACATCTATCCGCTGGACTTCGAGACCGAGGACTGGCAGGCCCTCTGGCGGGAACTGAAGGGCATCGTGCTGTTCTGGATCGACGCCGGGGTGCGCATCTTCCGGGTCGACAACCCCCACACCAAGACCTTCGCCTTCTGGGAATGGCTCATAGGCGCGGTCCGCGCCGAATACCCCGATGTGCTGTTTCTGGCCGAGGCCTTCACGCGTCCCAAGGTGATGCACAGGCTCGCCAAGCTCGGGTTCACGCACTCCTATACCTATTTCACGTGGCGCAACAGCAAGCACGAACTGATCGCGTATTTCACCGAACTGACCCAAGGACCGGGCCGCGAGTATTTTAGGCCCCACGTCTGGCCGAACACCCCCGACATCCTGCCCCCCTATCTGCAGCATGCGCCGCGCGCGGCGTTCATCGCCCGCCTGGTGCTGGCCGCGACCCTGAGCGCCAACTATGGCCTCTATGGGCCGGCCTTCGAGCTCATGGAGTCGGTGCCGCGCGAGCCGGGCAGCGAGGAGTACCGGGACTCCGAGAAGTACGAGCGGCGTACCTGGGATGTCGCCCGACCCGACGGCCTGCAGCCGATCATCGCGCGCGTCAACGCCATACGCCGCGCGCATCCGGCGCTCAAGACCGATTGCCATCTCGTGTTCCACGCCATCGATAACGACAACCTGATCGCCTACAGCAAGACCTCCGAGGATGGCGCCTCGGTCATTCTGGTGGTGGTGAATCTCGATCCCCATCACCGCCAGTCCGGATGGATCGAGTGGCCGGCGCAGGTCCCGGGCGCGCGCGCCGATCGGGCGGTGCAGATGCACGACCTGCTGTCGGATGCGCGCTACCTGTGGAGCGGTGGCCGCCATTACGTGGAACTCGCGCCTGAGCAGATGCCGGCGCACATATTCCGCCCGCGCGGCTATGTCGGCACCGAGCACGATTTCGATTACTACTCCTAGGGCATTCATGCAGAGAAGAGCAAAAAGCGGGGAATCTCAGATAGCGGATGATCCGCTTTGGTACAAGGACGCGGTCATCTACGAATTGCATGTGCGCGCCTTCTTCGACGGCAATGGCGATGGCATCGGCGATTTCGCGGGGCTCACCGAGAAGCTCGATTATCTGCAGGACCTGGGCGTCGACACCCTGTGGGTCCTGCCTTTCTACCCGTCCCCCATGCGCGACGACGGCTATGACATCGCCGATTACCGCAACGTCCATCCCGACTATGGGACGCGCCGCGATTTCCTGCAATTCGTGCGCGCCGCCCATGAGCGGGGGCTGCGGGTCATCACCGAGCTCGTCATAAACCACACCTCCGACCAGCACCCCTGGTTTCAGGCGGCGCGCCATGCCCCCGCGGGCTCGCCCAAGCGCGACTTCTACGTGTGGAGCGATACCGCGAAGAAGTTCGAGGATACGCGCATCATATTCACCGACAGCGAGAAGTCGAACTGGGCGTGGGATGATGCCGCTCACGCGTACTATTGGCATCGCTTCTTCTTTCACCAGCCGGATCTCAACCACAACAACCCGCACGTGGTGAAGGCGGTGGTGCGGGTCATGGAGTTTTGGCTAGGTCTTGGCGTCGACGGCCTGCGCCTCGACGCCATTCCTTATCTCTGCGTGCGCGAGGGGACGAGCAACGAGAATCTGCCGGAGACCCACGCGGTCGTGCGCTACATGCGCTCGGTCATCGACCAGCGCTACGAGAATCGCATGCTGCTCGCCGAGGCCAATCAGTGGCCGGAGGACGTGCGCGACTACTTCGGCGGGGGCGACGAGTGCCATATGGCCTATCACTTTCCGCTCATGCCGCGGATGTACATGGCCATAGCCCAGGAGGATCGGCACCCGATCGTCGAGATCATGAAGCAGACGCCGGACATCCCCGAGACCTGCCAGTGGGCGATCTTCCTGCGCAACCACGACGAACTCACCCTCGAGATGGTCACGAACAACGAGCGTGACTACATGTACCAGATGTACGCCGCCGACCAGAAGGCGCGCTTGAACCTCGGGATACGCCGCCGGCTCGCGCCGCTCATGGACAATGACTTCGACAAGATCCGGCTCATGAACAGCCTGCTGTTTTCCATGCCCGGATCGCCGATCATCTACTATGGCGACGAGATCGGCATGGGCGACAACATTTACCTGGGCGACCGCAATGGCGTGCGCACCCCCATGCAGTGGAGCCCGGACCGCAACGCCGGCTTCTCGCGCGCCGATCCGCAGCGCCTGTTCCTGCCGCCGATCATGGATCCCATTTATGGCTATGGCGCGGTGAATGTCGAGGCGCAGGCGCGCGATCCCTCGTCTTTGTTGAACTGGACGCGGCGCATGCTCACGATCAGAAAGAGCACGAAGGTGTTCGGGCGTGGCGCGCTCGTGTTCCTGGAGCCCGGCAACCGCAAGATCCTCGCCTATGTGCGCGCCTATGGCGACGAGACGATCCTGTGCGTCGCCAATCTGTCGCGCTCCGCGCAGCCCGTGGAGCTCGATCTGTCGGCCTACAAGGGGCGCGTGCCGATCGAGCTTTTGGGGCGCACCCCATTCCCGCCGATCGGCGACCTCCCCTATCTTTTGACGCTCCACGGCCATGGCTTCTATTGGTTTCGGCTCGCCGCGGGCGGCGAGGTCCCGGCCTGGCACGAGGAGCGCCTGCCCCCCGAGGAGTTGCCGCTGCTCGTGCTGTTCGATGGATGGCGCAGCCTGTTTCGCGAGCGCGTGGTGCCGTGGCGCATGGCCATGGCCGACCGCGTGCGCGAGCAATGGGAGCGGGATGCCTTGCCGCGCTTTCTGATCGCGCAGCGCTGGTTTGCCGAGAAGGGCGTGGTGCCGAGACGGGTCGTCATGAGCGAGACCGCCGAATGGGTGGGATCCGACGGGCAGTTTTTCTTCATGATCGCGGATGTGGGGGAGCCCGGGGAAGGGGCATCCGGGGGCCGCTATTTCGTGCCGCTATCGCTGTTGTGGGAGCACGACAACGAGGCGCGCATGCGCGCGGTCCTGCCGCTTTCCGTGGCGCGCGTGCGCCAACAGGCGACGCTTGGCATCTTGGGCGACGCCTTTGCCGACGACGCCTTCTGCCGCGGGCTCGTCGGGGTGATGCGCCAGGGGCTGGCCTTCGTGGGCGATGGCGGGGCCGTGCACGGGGTGGCGGTGGGCACGCTCGAGACGCCGGTGGCGGCCGACGAGCCGGTCCGCCATCCCAACACACACAGCAGCAACACGGCGGTGGCGATCGGCGAGCGCTTGTTCCTGAAGGGTTATCGGCGATTGCAGGAGGGTATCAACCCGGAGGCCGAGATGGGCCGGTTCCTGTACGACGTGGCGGGTTTTCGCCATAGCGTGCCGGTGCTCGGGACCCTCGAGTACCGGCCGGCCGCGGGCGGCGTCATCACGCTGGCGCTGCTGCAGGCCTATGTCGAGAACCAGGGGGACGGCTGGGACTATACCCTGAACTATCTCGACAACCATCTCGAGCTGTGCCTGCATGGCGCGGGTCCGACCGGAGATAGCGAGGAGGTGCATGGCGGCTATCTCGCGCTCGTGCGCACGCTCGCCCTGCGCACCGCGCAGATGCATCAGGCCTTGGCCACGCCCTACGGCGATCCGGCCTTCGATCCCGAACCGCTCGCCCAAGACGAGGGGGCGCTGTGGGCGGCGGGGGTGCGCGCCGAGATGGAGGAGACCTTCGACATGTTGGCGGCGCGGCTTGAGGGCCTCTCCCCCGAGGTCGAAAGGGACGCCAGGGCCGTGCTCGGCGCCCGCGAGACGTTCCTCGCGCGCGCCGCGCTATCCGCGCCGACCGTGGGACAGAAGATCCGCTACCATGGAGACTTCCACCTGGGGCAGGTGCTGCTTCAGAAAAACGATTTCGCGATCACCGATTTCGAGGGCGAGCCCGGGCGCCCGTTCTCCGAGCGCCGGCGCAAGCACACGCCGTTGCGCGACGTGGCGGGCATGCTGCGATCGTTCAGTTATGCCCTGTATACCGTGCTTGACCGCGTCACCGCCGGGCAGGCCGAGCACAGGGCGACGTTGCTGCCGCACGCCCGGGCCTGGGAGCAGGCCACGTCCGCGGCATTCGTCGCCTCCTATGCCGCGGCCATGGAGACCACGAGCCTCTGGAGCCGCTTTGCCGAGGCCGCGGATTGGTTGCAGCTCTTCATCCTGGAGAAGGCCTTTTATGAATTGCGTTACGAGATGAACAACCGTCCTCAGGCGCTCGCGATCCCCCTGCAAGGGCTTTTGCAGGGCCTTGATCGCGAGACCGTGGCGCAGGACTCGTCAGGCGCATAGATTCACAAAGACGCCCGAGGCCGACGCCCCCTGGGGAGGGTCCGGGATCGGGGCGTTGGGTGATTCATAAGGAGAAGGAGGCTGACATCATGACTATCCTACACGAGGCGCTCGCGCCCCTGCCGGCGATCGTCTGGCAGTGGCAGCGGTGGTTGCCACCCATTCTTGTGGCGCTTGGCATTCTGGGCGGCGGGTGGCTGGCGGCCCGCTTTCTGCGGTTCGTCGCCATAAAGACCCTGCGCGCCATGAATTTTCATATCGTGACGGAACGCGCCGGGCTCGATGGATTGTTGAGCGCGGGCGGCGCCGGGACCGACACCACCGGCCTCATGGGGATGCTCGTGGCCGCGCTCGTCATGCTGATCGCGATCATCTGGGCCCTCGACATCGCCGGCCTGTCGGCGGGCGCCGCCGTGGGCATGCGCATCGCCCTCTATATCCCGCGTCTCATGATGGCGCTCCTGATACTCACGGCCGGCTTGTACTTCGCGCGCTTCGTGGCGCAATCGGTGACGATGTACGGAAACGGCCTGGGACTCGCCGACGCCCCGCTGCTCGGGCGGCTGATGCGCTCGGTCGTGATCGCGTTCGTGGTGCTCATGGCGCTCGATGAGCTCCATATAGGCCAGGGGCTCATACGCGACTCCTTTCTCATCATTCTCGGCGGGGTGACGCTGGCGGCGGCCTTGGCCTTCGGCCTCGGCGGCCGGCGCTGGGCGGCGCATGTCCTGGAGCGCGATTGGCCGCGCGAGCATCCGCAGGGCATCGGCGAAGGGACGGGTCGACGGTGAGGGCGCCGCGATGATCGAGGAGCGTCGGACGGGCGGGCCGCGGACCGCGGGCCGCTACGCGGTCTGGCCCGGGCGGCCCTACCCCCTGGGCGCCACCTGGGATGGCGAGGGCGTCAATTTCGCGCTGTTTTCCGAACACGCCGAAGGGGTGGACCTGTGCCTTTTCACCGAGGACGGGCGTCACGAGACCGCGCGCATCCCGATGCGCTGGCAGACCGACCAGGTATGGCACTGCTACCTGCCGGAGGCGCGGCCGGGGTGGCTCTATGGCTACCGGGTCCACGGGCCCTACGACCCGCGGCACGGACATCGCTTCAATGGCAACAAGCTGCTCCTCGACCCTTATGCCAAGGCCATCGCCGGCGAGTTGCGCTGGAGCAACGCGCATTTCGCCTACCGCGTCGGCCACAGGCTCGAGGACCTCTCGTTCGACCGCTCCAACAACGCCCCATTCATGCCCAAGGCGCAGGTCGTGGAATCGGCGTTCAGCTGGGGCGACGACCGGCTTTTGCGCACGCCCTGGCACGACACCATCATCTATGAGCTGCACGTCAAGGGCTTCACCTGGCAGCACCCGCTCATACCCCAGGACTTGCGCGGCACCTATGCCGGCCTCGGATCGGCGCGCGTCATCGAATACCTGAAGTCTCTCGGCATCACCGCAGTCGAGCTCATGCCGGTGCACGCCTTCATAGACGATCGCCATCTGGTCGAGCGCGGGCTGCGCAACTACTGGGGCTACAATTCGATCGGATTCTTCGCGCCGGACGCGCGCTATTCGGCGAGCGGCAAGATTGCCGAGTTCAAGACCATGGTGAAGGCCTTCCATTCAAACGGGATAGAGGTCATTCTCGATGTCGTGTACAACCACACGGCCGAGGGCAACCACATGGGCCCGACGCTGTCCTTCAAGGGCATCGACAATCTCTCCTATTACCGCCTGACGTCCGAGGACGCGCGTTATTACATGGACTTCACGGGTTGCGGCAACACCCTGAACATGCTCCATCCGCGCGTCTTGCAGCTCATCATGGACTCGTTGCGGTATTGGGTCCTGGAGATGCATGTCGATGGTTTTCGCTTCGATCTCGCCTCGACCTTGGCGCGCGAGCTGCACGACGTGAACCGGTTGTCGGCGTTCTTCGACATCATCCACCAGGACCCGGTGCTCTCGCAGGTCAAGCTCATCGCCGAGCCCTGGGATTTGGGCGAAGGCGGTTATCAGGTCGGCAACTTTCCGGTGGGCTGGACCGAGTGGAACGGCAAATACCGCGACGTGGTGCGCGCCTACTGGAAGGGGGAGGGCGGGGTCATAGGCGAGCTTGCCTACAGGCTCACGGGTTCGAGCGATCTCTATGGGCATGGCGGCCGCAATCCCTATGCCTCGATCAATTTCGTGACCGCGCATGACGGCTTCACCCTCGAGGATCTCGTGAGCTACAACGACAAGCATAACGAGGCCAATGGCGAGGACAATCGCGACGGTACCGATACCAACCTGTCATGGAACTGCGGCGTCGAGGGGCCCACGGACGATCCCGCCATACGCGCCCTGCGCGCGCGCCAGAAGCGCAACATCATCGCCACCCTGCTGCTCTCGCAGGGGGTCCCCATGATCCTCGCGGGCGACGAGATCGGGCGCACGCAAGGCGGCAACAACAACCCCTATTGCCATGACGACCCCATCAATTGGGTGAACTGGGAGCTGACGCCGGAGGACCATGACTTTTTGCGCTTCGTCCAGCACGTGATCCGCATCAAGCAGACCCACAAGGTCTTCCGCCGGCGCTCGTTCTTCCAGGGCCGGCGCATCCACGGCAGCGACATCAAGGACATCACCTGGTTGAAGCCCGACGCCACCGAAATGAATGACGAGGAGTGGCGCCAGAGCTTTGCCCGCTGCCTTGGACTCTTCATGGCGGGCGAAGGGCTGGAGGAATTCGACGACCGAGGGCGCATGATGGGGGACGTCGATTTCCTGTGGCTCTTGAACGCGCACCACGAGGAGATCCCGTTTGCGCTGCCCCCCTACAGGACCCAGGGCTGGCAGGTGGATATCGACACCAGCTACAGCGTCCCGGCGCGCGCCACCGGGGCTGTGATCACAAGCGGCGTCTATCCCCTGCAGGGGCGTTCGCTCGTGCTGTTGCGCGAGGCCACCCAGGATCGGCGCGCAGGGACTTGAATCGATGATGATCGCGACATTCGCGCGGGAGGCGCCATGACGGCTCACAAGGACACGCGCGCCGCGCAGGCGGCCAGGCGTCACGAACCCTTGGGTTTCGGGGCCGAGTGCGTCGAGGGCGGGGTGTGCTTTCGGCTTTGGGCGCCGGCGGCGCGCGAAGTCGACGTGGTGCTGGAGGAGGGCGGGGGCGTGCTCCCCATGGAGGCCCTGGAGGAGGGCTGGTTCCAGGTCACGAGCCCGCAGGCGCGTCCGGGCAGCCGGTATCGTTACCGCATCGACGGCGGCCTCGCGGTCCCGGATCCGGCCTCGCGCTTTCAGCCGCAGGACGTGCATGGACCAAGCGAGGTCGTGGACGCGCGGGCGTTCGCGTGGGCCGACGGCGGGTGGCGCGGCCGCCCGTGGGGCGAGGCCGTGATCTATGAGCTTCATGTCGGCACTTTCAGCCCCGAGGGGACCTTCGCCGGCGCCATGGCGCTTTTGCCGCGGCTCGCGTCGCTTGGGGTGACGGCCATAGAGCTCATGCCGCTCGCCGATTTTCCGGGGCGCGCCAACTGGGGCTATGACGGCGTGTTGCCGTTCGCCCCGGACAGCCGTTATGGCCGCCCGGAGGACTTGAAGGCCCTGATCGTCGCCGCCCATGGTCTGGGGCTCATGGTGTTCATCGACGTCGTCTATAACCACTTTGGGCCGGATGGCAACTATCTCGGCGTCTATGCCCCCGAGTTCTTCACCTCGCGCCACCATACGCCGTGGGGCGATGCCATAAACTTCGACGGACCAAGCAGCGCCGCGGTGCGCGCCTACTTCATGGCAAACGCGCGCTACTGGCTTCAGGAGTACCATTGCGACGGCCTGCGTTTCGATGCCGTGCACGCCATCATCGACGATTCGCCCCAATCGATATTGACCGCCATCGCCGAGGCCGTGGCGCCGCTGCGTGGGCGCGATCGCCACATCCACCTGGTGCTGGAAAACGAGAAGAACGAGGCCCGCCACTTGAACGGCAGCGACGGGCCCCAGGGGTTCACCGCGCAATGGAACGATGACATCCATCACGTCTTGCATGTGCTTGTGACAGGCGAGCGCGATGGCTATTACGCGGACTACGCGGAGGACCCGGCGCGATGGCTGGGCCGCTGCCTGACCGAGGGCTTCGCCTACCAGGGGGAGTGGTCGGCGGTCCACCAGGGGCCGCGCGGCGAATCCACGCAGGGGCTCGCGCCGACGGCGTTCGTGGGATTTCTGCAAAACCATGATCAGATCGGCAACCGCGCCATGGGGGAGCGCATTACGGCGCTGGCCTCGGCCGCGGCGGTGCGCGCGGCGACCGCGGTGCTGCTGCTCGCGCCCTCGCCGCCCCTGCTGTTCATGGGCGAGGAATTCGCCTGCGGCCGGCCGTTTTTGTTTTTTTGTGACTTCGGGCTCGAACTCGCGCGCGCCGTGACCGAGGGGCGGCGCCGGGAATTCGCGCGCTTCCCGCAGTTTGCCGACGAATCGCGCCGCGCGCATATCCCCGATCCCAACAGCCCCGCGACGTGGGCCAGGAGCCGGCTCGACTGGACGGAGGCCTCGCGCCCGCCGGGCCGGGATTGGCTCGCGTTCCATCGCGAGCTGCTCGCAACCCGCGCGCGCGAGATTGCCCCGCGCCTTGTCGCGGGCCCGGTGCGCGCCTGGGGCTTCGAGCGCTTCGGGGCGCGCGGCCTCGCCGTCGGCTGGCGCTTTGCCGATGGCGCGCGGCTGCAACTGGCGGCGAACCTGGGGGACGAGGAGGTCGTCATGCCGGATCGCCCGGGTCCCGCGCCCCTCACCCTCTACGAGACGCGCGCGAGGGCGGGCGGGGGGCGGCTTGGTCCCTGGGAGGTCCGTTGGGGGCTGTGGCAGGCGGGAGCCGGGCTTACGGCGGG
>DAHWGZ010000089.1 GCA_027335965.1 Acidiferrobacter sp. | reverse complement strand
CGACCGATTTCGCGGAAGCGGTGATGGCGACGACCGACCATCAGGGCATCGACGTGATCCTCGATGTCGTAGGCCCCCCCTATCTGGAGCGCCATTGCTCCATCCTGAGGCGCGACGGCCGACTCGTCTTCATCGCCCTCTCCGGCGGCAACCGCGGCGATATCGACCTTGCCCCGATCCTCGCCAAGCGCCTGCGGCTGACCGGCTCCGCAATGCGCCCACGCACGGTCGCGGAAAAGCGCGCCATACGCGACGCGCTCGCCCAACACATCTGGCCCGAACTCGATCGCGGCCGGCTGCTTCCGCACATCGGCGCACGGTTTCCATTAGCCGAGGCCGCGCGCGCCCATGCGCTCATGGAAAGCGGCGACCATCGCGGCAAGATCGTGCTCGCCGTGAAACCCTAAGACCCATCGATCCATTCGGGCAGGAACGAAGCACCGCCTTAGGCGATTCAGAGATTCGTCATTTTTAAGACGGATTCCGGCAAGCGTTCGCCCGTGACCTCGAACGCCGCTAACTCCTTGGCGATCTCGCTCAGGTCCTCATCGGTCAATTCGAGCTCTATGGCCGCGAGGTTTTCCTCCAGGCGATGGCGCTTGGTCGTGCCGGGGATCGGGACAATCGACGGCCCCTGCGCAAGTAACCACGCCAATGCGATCTGGGCCGGTGTTGCGTGCTTGCGTTTCGCCACCGACTGAATCACGTTTACCAACACCACATTCGCCTTGCGTGCCTCGAGCGAGAAGCGTGGCACGCTGTTGCGGAAATCCGTCGGGTCGAAGCTTGTGTTTTCATCGATATTGCCGGTCAGGAATCCAGCCCCCAGCGGACTAAAGGGCACAAAGCCGATGTTGAGTTCCTCCAGAAGCGGCAGGAGCTCCGCCTCGGGCCCGCGCCAGAACAGCGAGTACTCGCTCTGCACGGCCGTCACCGGCAGCACCGCATGCGCGCGCCGAATCGTGTGAATCCCCGCCTCCGACAGGCCCAAGTGCCTTACCTTTCCCTCGGCTATCAAGTCTTTGACCGCGCCGGCCACATCTTCGATCGGCACCTCCGGGTCGACCCGGTGCTGGTACAGCAGGTCGATGCGGTCGGTGCGCAGGCGCTTGAGGCAGGCCTCGGTCGCGGCCTTGACGTGTTCGGGACGGCTGTTGGTGCCGCTGCGACGCGCGCCGGTTTTGAGATCGATATCGAAACCGACCTTGGTGGCGATGACCACCTCGTCGCGGATCGGAGCAAGCGCCTCGCCGACCAATTCCTCATTGTCGAATGGACCATAGGCCTCGGCGGTATCAAACAGCGTGACGCCGCGCTCGTGGGCGGCGCGAATCAGCTTGATCATCTCTTTCTTGTCGGCCGGCGGCCCATACACCGCGCTCATGCTCATGCAACCGACGCCCAGGGAGGAGACCTTCAAGCCATTGCCAAGCGTGCGATTTTTCATATTTCTCTCCGAAAATATTGGCATGCCATGAATGCCGTCAAGCGAACCAATAGCGACTGCGGGGCGCATGAAACTCACCGTCGGTCTCGACCTAGCCTGGCCACTCGTTCATTCATCGGACAGGTCCAAGGGGCACGCAATGGAGGAGTCCGACGACCACTCGCACATTTCCGAGGCGCAGAGGTCGACGACACGATTCCCTGATCTTGCTTGCTGCAAGCCGCCTCCCGACCAGGCCTCATGGCGATGCCTTGCACGGGATGCGTCTCAAGCACCCCATAAGCATGCAGAAAGCAGCGTCGAGCAAGGGCATCGGACTTCTTGCGCTAGCGCCCCACGCGCGCCTTGTGCGCGGCCGAATAACGGTCGCCCACGACCTGCACCTGCTTCAACAGCGCCGCGAGTCTCCGTTCGTCATCTACCGTGAGGACAATGGCCGCGGCGCCCAGGTTTTCGTCCAGGCGATGCTGCTTGGTCGTGCCAGGGATCGGGACGATCCACGGCTTCTGCGCCAATAGCCACGCGAGCGCGATCTGCGCCGGCGTCGCGCCCTTGTCTTTCGCAATCTGGTGGAGCAAGTTGACGAGCGCCTGATTGGCTTCGAGCGCCTCGGGCGCAAAGCGCGGCACCGTGCTGCGGAAGTCGTTGCTGTCGAAGGTGGTGCCCGCGCCAATGGCGCCAGTCAAAAAGCCCCGGCCCAGCGGACTGAACGGCACGAAACCGATGCCGAGTTCCTCCAATGTCGGCAGAATGTCTTGCTCGGGCTCGCGCCACCACAGCGAGTATTCGCTCTGCAAAGCGGTCAGCGGCTGCACGGCGTGCGCGCGGCGGATCGTTTGCACGCCCGCCTCCGACAAACCGAAGTGCTTCACCTTGCCCTCGGCAATCAGGTCCTTAACCGTGCCCGCCACATCTTCGATCGGCACTTCGGGGTCGACACGGTGCTGATAGAGCAGATCAATGACGTCGGTACGAAGGCGCTTCAAAGAGCCTTCAACGGTCCGGCGGATGTGATCGGGTCGGCTGTTCAATATCTGCTGCTTGTTGTCGTTACCGAACGTGAATCCGAATTTTGTGGCGATGGCTACCCGATCGCGCACCGGAGCGAGCGCCTCACCAACGACCTCCTCGTTGACGTAAGGGCCGTAGACCTCGGCGGTATCGAAGAAGGTCACGCCGCGATCCACCGCGGCGCGGATCAGCGACACGGCCTGTTGGGTGCCGATGGCCGGCCCATAGCCATGGCTTAGGCCCATGCAGCCAAAACCGATAGCCGATACCTCGAGCCGGGTATTGCCAAGTCTGCGTGTTTGCATGATGCCCTCCCAATAATGAAGGCAAATTTAGACGCTAACGATTGGCGACACTAGGTGGCATAATCGGAATGTGTTTATAACAGGAACGGATAAATGTCGATCGAGCGTTACGATCAGCTTGCGATTTTTTCGGTGGTCGCGCGGGAGCGCAGTTTTACCCGCGCGGCAGCCAAGCTCGGCATGTCACAGCCCGCGCTGAGCCGGGCCATGCGGCAGCTGGAGGAACGGCTAGGCATCCGGCTGCTGGCGCGCACGACCCGGAGCGTCTCTGCCACGGAGGCGGGCGAGCGCCTACTGCAGGTGGTCGCGCACCGATTTGAGGAAATCGACACCGAACTTGCGCTACTCAGCCAATTCCGAGATAAGCCGGCGGGCACGTTACGCATCACGACCGGCGAACATGCGGCGATTACGGTCTTGCAGCCCGCGCTCGCGAAGTTTCTGCCAAACCATCCCGACATCCACATCGAGGTCACCGTGGATTACGGCCTGACGGATATCGTGGCCGATGGCTACGACGCAGGCGTCCGGCTCGGTGAGCAGATCGCCAAGGATATGATCGCGATACGCGTCGGCCCGGACGTACGGATGGCCGTGGTCGGCTCTCCAGACTACTTCGCCAGGCACCAGCAGCCCAAGACTCCACGCGATCTCATCCGACACAACTGCATTACCATCCGCCTGCCGACCTATGGCGGCGTCCCCCCCTGGGAATTCGAGAAGAAGGGAGAGGAGCTGAAAGTGCGCGTCGAAGGCCAGCTCGTCTTCAACAACATCGCCATGCGCCTGGACGCCGCCCTCGAGGGGTTAGGTCTGACCTACATGCCGGAAGACCTGGTGCAGGCGCACGTCAAGGCGGGTCGATTGGTGCGCGCCCTTTCGGACTGGTGTCCCCGATACCCGGGCTACCACCTCTACTACCCCAGCAGACGTCAAAGTTCCCCCGCCTTCACGGCATTGCGTGACGCCTTGAGCTACCCGGGCTGACTCGCCGGATACAACTTGGATCACAAGCCCCACGCAATCCCCGAGCCCCGTCAGGGGCTTTTGCCACGACAATGCGCCATGCGCGGCGCACGCAAGGGCATGCCGCGCTTGACTCCAGACCCGCATATTGCGCCCTGTCGGGACCACTCTCGGCGGCGACAACGCGTCGGCCCGCTCACCTTGCAGAAAACAGTGAAAGGCATCGAGGTCGTCGACCACGATTGTGAGTCGAGTTTCCTGGAAAGGGGCCAGATCCTCGGGCGATCCCCCCAATCAAGAGAAAAGGCCCCACCTGCGCCAGAACAAGCCGCACGGCGTCGTAGCGGAATCGGAGCCCGCAGCCAACGCCAGATAATCTTTCATAAAAGGCGATCGCCGAGTCAAACGCTTCGCTGCTCACATAAATACGCGTTAAAACTTCGCGCACCCTCATAAGATCCACCCCCACTCACCAGCGATACCAGACCACATGCGTCGGCCCCACAATTCTCGCACCGAATCACCCAAAATTCGCCCTCCGCTTCAGCATTGAGAAGACTGATCCGTTCGCTCATCCGTGAACCAAATGTGGCTCGAGTTATATGCGTCAGAATCAGAAAACCCACGACTTTCCGAACACGCAGGCCTACGGAAAGTACAACTTGCGTGGCTATACAAGATTTTGAATAGTCTTTCCCATGGCTCGTTTACTTCCGCCGACCAAGGCCCGACCCCATCAAGGGAGGCCAAGCATGGAAGTCCAGGTCACAAAACTCGAGAGCAGTTGGAATCTAGGGTATGCCCTACACAAACACACCCTTTCGAGCGTTTGTATTGGGGATGATGAATGGGGGAACCCGCGCTTTGAGACTACCCGCTCCGAACCTGGGGAAGCCCTCTATCAACTCAAGTATCGAAACGATTGGGATCAGGTCGAGCCGCTCGCGGCGCATGTGCAAACCACGTTACTGCCCTTGTTCGGAAAAATCGGCTTAATCGTACCGATGCCGGCCTCGACCGTGCGTTCCAAACAGCCGGTGAATGAGTTGGCCTACGCGCTCGATCGGCTGACGAGAATACCCGTGTTTGACAATATGGTCCTGAAAGCTCCAGCCCCGCCTAGTAGCGCGCCGCTCAAGGATATGCACACCAGGCAGGAAAAGGATGCCGCGCTCGCCGGACGGTTCAGCATCAACCAGTGCATCATGAAAGAAGGGCGCTGGAATGCCCTGATACTCGATGACCTGTTCGATACCGGCGCGACTATGGACGCAGCGTGCCGGGCGCTCCGGACGTATAGGAAGATCCAGAATGTCTATGCAGCCGCAATCACTTGGAAATAGGTCAACTGTATTTATCGCCGGGTCAATATCCATCAGCCGCCTCCATGATAAAGTGCGAGAGCGGATCAACAAGATTGTGTCGTCTCACCTCAACGTCGTTGTCGGCGACGCCTATGGCGCCGACACGGCCATACAGAAATGCCTCCGCGACTGCCGCGCCACCAAGGTGACCATCTACTGCACGGGCGATACCCCGCGGAACAACATGGCTGACTGGCTGGTGCATGGAGTCCACTCAAAGGCGCGCGCCGGAAGCCGTGCGTTCTTCACCGCGAAAGACTTGGATATGGCCAGGAGCAGTGATTATGGGTTGATGATCTGGGACTGCAAGAGCACCGGGACCCTCAGCAACGTCATTGAACTCCTGAAGGAAGGGAAGAAATCCGTCGTCTTCATCAACAAAAACCAAGACTTCATCACGGTTGCCGACAAGCTTGGTCTGGACCGCCTACTGCGCCTCATGTCGGAATACGCCCGCGCAAACGCTGAGCAGAAAATCGGCCTGTCAGAGAAGCTTGCCGAGATCGGTCAGGAACAGTTTACTTTCGACATTTCCGGTGAGGGTCAGACGTCGGCCGCACAAGCGGATCAGGTAGATAACGCGGACAAACTGGCCGCGGGCGGTACGAGACAAACCGCAAGCATGGAGCTACGCTTTCAGCTTATGGCCGAGCTCAAGGAATACATACATCGCGAGCATCTGAGTCAATCGCAAGCCGCAAAGATGTTCGGCGTGACTCAGCCGCGCATCTCCGACCTGACGAGGGGCAAGGTCGAGTTATTCGGTTTGGACGCGCTCGTGAATATGGCCTCAACAGTCGGCCTTCGTATCGAAATGCATTTGCGGAACGCTATTTGATCTCGTAAACGACTGGCCGTATGCGGTTCCAACGGAATGGTCGCGAGCGGATTTTCGGAATTTTCGGGAGAGGAAAGCGGTCTCTTGCGCGTCTCGTTTGGTTGACACGGTCGTTGATGCTGGAGGCCTTGGAGAAAAAGTGCCGCATGGCCCTCTTGCTAGGAAGAAAACAGCCGAGGAACGTTATCATGGCATCACAGAGCTACTGCCCACAATGTGGAATAGCGGCTCACGTAAACCGCCTATGAGCACCCGCTGTTCCGTATGGGAATCACGGTCGGGTTCGTCCTGGAGTATGGCACCAAGCGTACCCAGAAACGGCTCCCGCGCGCGTCGGTTGTTGCTCGGACAACGATCCCGGTTTTATCAAGGATGCCGTTCCGAAGAAGGCCCGTTGGCGGATCCGCCGTTCGGATAGGCGCGAGCCTCCAAAAGCCTGATCAGCCTGATCGTCGCCTCAAAGGCAAGAAAAGCCCAGCAGAGATCCGGCCATAGAAGCGGCCATATTAGGGAACACCTACATGCGTAGTAATCCAATATGTCCATGATATACTGTGATTTTGTATAGGTACTGACGCGGGTACTGAACCGGACATGCATACGGACATTTTAGCGGCCACGGACCGGCATGAGATGGTGTCGATCATGGACCCCTTGCACATTTCGGAGGGGTCCCGACACCGGGCTGCGCTGGCAGACCTTGCCCTTGAGCTTGCGGTGCGTTCAGCGGGCTTGCGCCGCAGCCTGCCCGAGGGCGTCCTCACAGCGCTGGCGGATATGGT
>DAHWGZ010000088.1 GCA_027335965.1 Acidiferrobacter sp. | reverse complement strand
CTCGCCCTGGCCGTTCATCACAAACGACATGCCATCGAACACGAGTTCATCCTGGCCGCCCACCATGTTCACATAGGCCAGCGTCGCGCCGCTTTCCAGGGCGCGTGCCGCCGCCACCTCCAGGCGCAGACGGTCCTTGTCGCGATGATAGGGCGAGGCGTTGACGTTGATCACGATCGCAGCGCCAGCCGCCACCGCGCGCGCGACAGGACCCGGCTCCCACAAATCCTCGCAGATGGTGACGCCGATGACACTCCCGGCCACGGTGCGCACCAGCGGCGCGCCGCCGGCGGCGAAGTAGCGCCGCTCATCGAACACCCCATAGTTGGGCAGGATCTGTTTTCGATAAACATCGGCGATCGCGCCGGCATGCACCCACGCCACGGCGTTATACAAGCGCCCGTCCTCGGCCCACGGGAGGCCCACCAGCATATCGATGTCCGGACATTGCGCGGCGAGCCCCTCGACCGCCGCGCGCGCGCGACGCACGAAGTCGGCGCGCAACAGCAGGTCCTCGGGCGGGTAGCCCGTGATCGCGAGCTCTGGAAAGGCGATGAGATCGGCGCCCTGGTCGCGGGCCTCGCGCGCGAACGCCGCCATGCGCCGCGCGTTGCCGGGGATATCGCCGACCGCGCAACGCATCTGACAGAGCGCCACGGTCGCCATCAGCGCGCCATCCTCGCGGCCATGGCGCGCCCCATGCGCGCCGGGGAATCGACGACCGTGACCCCGGCCTGCGCCAAGGCGGCCTTTTTGCCGGACGCGGTGCCGAGGTGGCCGGCTATGACCGCCCCGGCATGGCCCATGCGGCGCCCCGGAGGCGCGGTGGTGCCGGCGATATAGGCCGCCACCGGTTTCCTGACATGCGCGCGGATATAGTCGGCCGCCTGCTCTTCCTCCACCCCGCCGATCTCGCCCACGAGCAAGATCGCCTCGGTGGCGGCATCGGCCTCGAAGAGCTCCAGGGCATCGATGAACCCGAGGCCGTGCACCGGATCGCCCCCGATGCCTATGCAGGTGGTCTGCCCGAGGCCTTCGGCGGTGGTCTGGGCCACCGCTTCATAGGTGAGCGTGCCGGAGCGCGATACGATGCCGACCACCCCGCGACGGTGGATGGCCCCAGGCATGATGCCGATCTTGCATTCATCCGGGGTGATGATCCCCGGGCAATTGGGCCCTATGAGGCGGGTCGTGGCCGGCAACAGCGCCTTCACGCGCAGCATATCGGCCACCGGGATGCCCTCGGTGATGCACACCACGAGCCCGATGCCGGCGGCGGCCGCCTCGAGGATGGCATCCGCGGCCATCGGCGCCGGCACGTAGATCACCGAGGCGTCCGGCTGGACGGCGGCCATGGCCTCGGCCACGGTATCGAACACCGGCCGGTCGAGATGGCGCGTACCGCCCTTGCCGGGGGTCACGCCGCCCACCACGTCGGTCCCATACTCGAGCGCCTGCTGGCAGTGGAAGGTCCCCTGCTTGCCCGTGAATCCCTGACAGAGCACCCGCGTGCCCTTGTGCACGAGCACGCTCATGACGATTGCGCCCGTTGCACGGCCAACGTGGCCGCCTCTTCCAGGCTTTGCGTGACATCGCCGAGCAAGCCCCCGTCGGCCAGCGCCTGTCGCCCTTCGGCCTCGCGCGTGCCGACGAGACGCACCACGATCGGTAGCGGCCGGCCGAACCCGGAGGCCGCCAACAACAGCCCTTCGGCTATGAGATCACAACGCACGATGCCTCCGAAAATGTTCACGAGCACGACCTTCACGCGCGGATCGCGCGCGAGCAGGGTCAGGGCCTCGGCGACCTTGTTCGCGGTGGTGCCGCCGCCCACGTCGAGAAAATTCGCCGGGCGCCCGCCGGCCTGGGCGATCAGGTCCATGGTCGCCATCGCCAGTCCCGCGCCATTGACGAGGCAGCCGATGTCGCCATCCAGGGCGATGTACTGGAGGCCGCGGGCGCGCGCCTCCTCATCCTTGGCGTCGCCCTGGCGCGCATCGCGCATGGCCTCGAGGGCCGGCTGCCGGAACAAGGCGTTGTCATCGATCTCGATCTTGGCGTCGCCGGCCACGAACCGGCCGTCTTCACGCAGCATCAGCGGGTTGATCTCGACGAGCATCGCATCGAGGGTCGTGCTAAGCCCCACGAGCGCCGCCGTAAGATCGCCAAAGGCCGTCACCGCGCGCCCCGAGAGCCCAATGGCCTTGGCGAGCGCGCGACCCTCATAGGGCGAGAAGCCGCGCAGGGTGTCGATCGCGTGCGCTATCGGTTTGGCGCCCTCCTCGATGCCCATGCCCCCCTCCTTGCCGGCGAGCAGCACGCGCCTGCCGGCGCCGCGATCGAGCGCGCACGCCAGGTAGAGCTCGGTGGCGGCCGCCACCGGGGCCTCTATCAGCAGGCTGTCGACCGGCAGGCCCTCGCTCGTGGTCTGCGGCGTGACAAGCCGCGTGCCCAGCAGTCCCCGGGCATAGGCGGCGACCTCATCGGCGGCGAGCACGCGCACGCCTCCGGCCTTGCCGCGCGCCCCGGCGTGGATCTGGGCCTTCACGACGCATGAGGTCCCCGCGAGCTCGCGCAAGGCCGCATCCATCTCCCCCGCCTGCGTCACCACCACCCCCGGCGGCGTCGCGATGCCGTGGGCCGCCAACAAGGCCTTAGCCTGATATTCATGCAGACGCACCACACCCTCCATGACCACGAGCGAAAGCCGGATTATGCCACAGACGGGCCGCGCATCTTGCGATCGCCTTGGAGCGTCGCTACCATGGCCGCTCGCCCCATGAGGATGCCCTGTGTCCGCCCATCGAAGCCGCGCCGCCCTGATCGCCCTCGGCGCGCTCCTCGTGGCTTGCGCGCGCCATTCGACCCCGGCCGCCGGCGCCGCGCCGCGGGTCACGATCGGGCGGGCGTTCACGGCGCGCCTCCCCGAGATTCGCACGGCGGTCGGGGATGTCGAGCCCGGGGCGAGCCCCGTGATCACCGCCCCCGAGGGCGGGCGCCTGGCGGGGGTCGCCGTCGGATCCGGGTCGGTCGTGGGGGCCGGCCAGATCCTCGCGCGGCTGCGTCCGTCCGGCTCGGCCAACGCGCCACAGCCGTCCTTGCTCATCCGCGCCCCGGTCAATGCCGAGGTGACGCGGGCGTTGGTCCAGGACGGCGCGCGCGTGCGCCCCGGGCAGCGGCTGTTTGCCCTCGCCGGGGCCTCGATTCGCGAAGCGCGCGCGCCGTTTTCGGCGACCCTGCATCCACCGCTCACGATCGGCGAGCGCGCGTTCTTGCATAGCCCGCTCGCGCCGCACTCCCCGGTGGCCGGCACCATCGCCCGGCTGACGCCGGCCAAGCGCGCGCGTCATGCGGTCTATGCCTGGATCACGCTGCCGCCACGCCCCGGATTTACCGTCGGCAGCCCCTTGCGCGTCGATGTCATGGCCGGCATGGCGCAGCGCCTGCTGGTCCCGCCGGGCGCCGTCTTTCTGCGGCGCGTCGGGACCGTGGTGTTCGTGGTGCGCGGCCGACACGTCTATGAGCAGCGCGTGCGCGCGGCCCGGGTGGTGGCCCAGGGCGTGGTCATACGCTCCGGCCTGCGTCCGGGAACCGAGGTCGTGACCCGCGCGCGAAAGCGCCTGGTCAACGGCATGCGCGTGCGCATCGCGCCTCGCCTCGCCTCCTGAGGCCTATCGAGCCCGCGCTGCCGGGCTTCGGGGCGCCACGCGGGATCTTGGGCTCGGGGTTCGGGTCTCCGACGGCCGTGCCGGCGGGAAAGTGCTATTCTAGCGCCCTTTGGCGTCGGGTCATGAGTCACGGGAGGTCTCCAAAGAACCATGTTGAGAAAGCGTTTGTCCCTCGCCCTCGTTCCAGCCCTGCTTGCCTGCACCGCCGCCCCGGCCCTGGCGGCCAACTTGAAGGACATCTACCAGGCGGCGCGCCTCCATGACATGGGTTATCGGCAGGCCGGGGCCTCTTACCGCGAGGCGCGCACCATAGGTCCGGAGGCCCGCGCGGCGTTCCTGCCGCACATCACCGCGCAGGCCAATACGGCCTACAACGACCTCACGAGCAAGATCCTGGGCGGGACGTCCGGGGGCTTTGTCTTCCCGAGCGGCCACTTCACCTTCAATTCCCACGGCTACGGCATCTCCGTGACCGAGACCTTGCTCGACATCCGCGCGCTCTACGCATGGCAGGCGGCCGGCGCGACCGTGCGCGCCGCGCGCCAGCACTACGCGCTCGCGAAAAGCAATCTCATCCTCACGGTATCCGCCCAATACTTCGCGTTCCTCTTGGCGCGCGATGATCTGCGCCTGCGGCGCGCCGAGGAGCGTGCACTCAAAGCCGAGTACCAAAGCGCGTTGCGCGGCTTTCATCTCGGGCGCGCACCCATCACCGATGCCAACGAGGCACGCGCCCGCTACGAGGCGGTCCACGCCGCTGCGCTGGCGGCGCGCAACGCCGTGCGTCTGGCGCGCGCGCGCATCGAGCGCACCACCGGCCGGCCGGCTTATCGCCTGTGGCCGCTCAACCTTCGCCACCCTCTTCCGCGTCCGCGGGCGGGCGCCTTGATCACAGACGAGGCCCAGGCCTTGCGTGACAATCTGGTCTTGCAGGCCGCGCGCACCGAGGCGCGCGCGGCCTCCGAGAGCGCGCACGCGGTGTCCGCCGGGCGCTACCCGACCATCACCGCCGAGGCCGGCTACAGCTACAGCCGGGCCGACAACGGCGAGTTCGGGTTCGGGACGAGCTTGCGCGACAAGACCATCGGGATCGACCTCACCCTGCCCATCTACCAGGGCGGCGAACTGTCGGCCGAGAGCGCGCGTGCCGGCGCCAAAGCCTTTCATGCGCACGTGGCGGCCTTGCGCGTCGAGCGCCGCGTCCAGTTCGATGTCCGTCAGGCATTCCTCAACGTCCGCAATGGTTACCACGAGATCGCGGCGCTGGCGGCCGCCAAGAAGGCGGCGCGCGTGGCGCTCGCCTCCGAGCGTCTCGGCGTGCGCGTCGGCGTGCGCAACAATGTCGACGTACTGCGCGCCGAACAGGCCTACTACCGTTCGCGGCGGGACTTCGCGCGCGCCACCTACGACTATCTGCTCGGCCGCCTGGAATTGAAGGCCGCGATCAGTCACCTGACGGCAGGTGACATCGGGCGGCTCAATGCCCTCCTCGAGCCGCCGGGCGCCATGCGCGCGCCGAGCAGCGGGCGTCGTCCGCCAAGGCGCGCGCTACGGCCATGATAGACTCCGCTGCCATGAGCTGCCGATTCCTGCGCAGCGTGGCGGAGGTGCCGCAAGACATGTGGAACGCCTTGTCGGGCCCCCAGCCTTTCCTGCGCCACGAATTCCTCATGGCCCTGGAAGACAGCGGTTCGGTCGGCGCGGGATGCGGCTGGGATCCGGAACCCTTGGCGGTGTATCGCGGGGCGCGGCTGTCCGCGCTCGTGCCGGTCTACCGCAAGAGCCATTCCTACGGCGAATACGTCTTTGACTGGGCGTGGGCGCGCGCCTATGAAATGGCCGGGCTTCGGTACTACCCGAAACTCGTGGCCGCCGTGCCCTACACCCCGGTGACGGGTCCGCGCGTGCTCTGCGGCGCCGAAGGCGGCGGCGCCGACATCATCCGCGCCGCCGCCGACGCCTTGCGCGCGCATGCCGGCGCCACCGGCGCGTCATCGGTCCACTGGCTGTTCCCGGATGATGCCTGCCGCGAGGGCCTGGAAGGCGCCGGCTACCTGCAGCGCACGGGTTTCCAGTTCCACTGGCGCAACGACGGCTGGTCGCGCTTCGACGATTATTTGGCGGCCTTGTCCGCGCCCAAGCGCAAGAATATCCGTCGCGAGCGCCGCCAGGTGGCGGAGGCCGGCGTCCGCTACGTGGTTTATGAAGAATCCGCGCTGGACGAGCCTTTATGGGACATCTTTTACGAGCTCTACAGCGCCACCATCGCCAAATATGGGGCGATCGCCTATCTGACGCGGGACTTCTTCTCGCGCATCGGCGCATCGGTCCCGGGCGTGGTCCTGATGCTTGGCTACATCGACGCGGCGCCAGTGGCCGGCGCGCTCTTTTTCCACGACGACACGACCCTGTACGGTCGCTATTGGGGAGGGCTCGCCTCCATACCCGGCCTCCATTTCGAGACCTGCTACTATCAGGCGATCGATTATTGCCTGGCGCGCGGCCTTCAGCGCTTCGAGGCCGGGGCCCAGGGGGCGCACAAGTTGAGCCGGGGGTTCCTGCCGACGCCCACCTATTCGATGCACTGGCTGGACCATGCGCGATTCCAGCGCGCCGTCGATGATTTCCTGGCTCGCGAAAATGCCGGCCTCGAGATGACCCTGAACGAATTAAACGAGCATACGCCTTTTCGCAAACCGTCATGACGTCACACGCACCATGGGCGCGGCCGCGATGATCGCCTGGCTTGCCGCCGATTCCCCAGTCTTCCCGGCAGCCGATCAGGCGCCGCCGGATGCGCCACTCGCGGCCGGCGGCGACCTGTCGGTCGAGCGCCTGTTGCGCGCCTATGCGGCCGGGATTTTTCCATGGTACGACGAGCCTCCCATATTGTGGTGGTCGCCAGACCCGCGCATGGCGCTGGCGCCGGAGGATCTGCGCATCAACCGCAGTCTCGCCAAGGCCCTGCGCAGGCATGACTACGCCATCCGTTTCGATACGGCCTTTCCCGCGGTCATTCGGGCATGCGCCTCACCACGGGCCCGGCAGCCCGGGACGTGGATCAGCGCCGAGATGATCGCAGCCTACGAGGAG
>DAHWGZ010000087.1 GCA_027335965.1 Acidiferrobacter sp. | reverse complement strand
AGCGCTGGTTCATGGAGATGGCGGCGCGTCCGGCGGTGGTGCGCGCCTATGCCGCGGGCGCGCGCGTGAGCCAGGGCGGCGCCCTGGACGAGGAGGCGCGGCGCCACTTGTTTGGCCAGGGCCGCCAGTGAGGGCCATCAGGTCTTGGGGGTTGGGAGCGGCGCTGTGGCGCGCGCTGAATGGGAAGGGATCTTAGGCTAAAGGGGTGTTCATGTTCTCTGTGATCGGCAACGTATTGTGGTTTGTGTTGGGGGGCGCGGTCATGGGGCTTGCCTGGTGGCTCGCCGGGCTCATCGCGCTCTTGTCCATCGTGGGCATCCCGTGGGCGCGCGCGTGCTTTGTCATCGGGCAGTTCACCTTCTGGCCGTTCGGGCGCGAGGCCGTCAGCCGCGCGGCGATGGGTCGCCCGGACATCGGCACCGGCCCTTTGGGGCTCATCGGCAATGTCGTGTGGTTCCTGCTGCTCGGGGTATGGCTTGCCATCGGCCATATCACGGCGGCCCTCGCCAACTTCGTCACCATCATCGGTATCCCGTTTGGCATCCAGCACTTGAAGCTCGCGGTGGTCGCCGTGGCCCCCATCGGCATGACGATCGTCGACAAGCATCCCGCCACCCGCTGATCCCTTGTTTGGCGATAGACGTGGCTTGCCGGCGAAAGCCATAGCTTAACTATCATTTAACTCGTTGGAGGTGCCTTGTGCATACGACCAATCGGCGTAAGGTCGGCGGCTCGACCATGTCGGCCGTGCCGCCCGCCTTCCTTGAGCAACCGCACTTGAAGGCCGGAGCGACGGTGGGGCTTGCTGTCGACCACGGTTGTCTGGCGGTCAATCCCAATCCACGGCCGCGTTACACGCTCGCGGAGTTGCTGGCCGCCTCGGACTATTCGCAGCCGCAGCCGACCAAGGAGCGTGAATGGGTCGATGCGCCCGCCGTGGGCGGTGAGCTGCCTTGAAGCGAGGCGACATCGACATTGTGTCGCTCGACCCGACCGCCGGGCATGAGCAAAGCGGCAGCCGTCCCGTCCTGGTCGTATCGCCCGCGGAGTTCAGCGAAGCCACCAGGCTGCCGGTGATCCTGCCGATTCCTATCGCCGTGGCCCCCATCGGCATGACGATCGCGGGCAAGCATCTCGCCACCCGCTAATTCCCATCGATCCGCGCGCGGGCCATCTCCACGCACCATAACGGCGCGCGCAGCGGTTTTGCCCGGCCATGGCGCGCAAGCCCTCGGCGCGGGGCGGCGAGGGCTGCGGTTGCCAGGGGGCCCGTCGAGGCCCGTTGCGGGGCGCGCGTTTGGTGGCGCGCGGATGTCGTATTAAGCTTGGGCCCGGTTGCACCCGCGGCGCGCGCGATGGAGGGCGCTTGGGTGTCGCCTCGCGGAAAGACCGCGGGGCCGTTGCGGGATGGAAGAGATGTCGAGTGGAGATGTGGGCGGCCTTGCGCAATCGCCCGAGCGGGTGCTGTATTTTGTGTTGCTTCAGCTGGTCATGATCATCGCCTCGGCGCGGGCGCTGGGATGGCTTGCGAGAAAGGCGGGTCAGCCGCGCTCGGTGGGCGAGATCGTGGCGGGCGTACTGCTCGGTCCCTCGCTCTTCGGGCGCCTCGCTCCCGGATGGTTTCACTACGTCTTTGCCAGCATCGCGCCCCTGCCGCTTGTGATCATGAGCCAGATCGGGCTTACGCTGCTCATGTTTCAGATCGGCATGGGTTTCGATTTCTCGCACCTCAGGGAGGCGGCGAACGGGCGCGCGGCGGCGTCCACGGCGGTGGGCTCGATTGCCCCGCCCTTTGTGCTGGGCGTGGTCCTGGGCTTCGTCTCCGAGCCCTATCTGGCGCCTGGCATCCCGATCATCCCGTATAGCCTTTTCATCGGCACCGCGTTCGCCATTACCGCCGTGCCGGTCCTCGGCCGGATCCTGGTGGAATACGGTCTGGCGCGGACCCGTATCGGGGCGATCGCCATCAGCGCCGCGGCCGCCAACGACGTGGCCGGTTGGCTTTTGCTGCTGGCGGTGGCGGCCTTTGCGCGCGCCCATTTCTCGGCGGCGGCCATGGCCTTGCGTTTGGTGTTTCTGGGGCTTTATCTCGTCGTGGCGTTCGCGGTGGTGAAACCGCTCGCGCACCGCGCGCTCGCGCGCCTGTCATGGCCCGCCGGCCCCGGGCTTGCGCCGGACGTGCTGGCGTTCACGCTGCTCGCGGTGTTCGTGTCGGGCATGATGACCTACGAGATCGGCATCTTCACGATCTTCGGCGGCTTCGTGATGGGGGTCATCGTCAATGCCAATACCGAGTTCGTGAGCCGCTTTCAGCAAACGGTGGGCGATTTCATCTTCGTGTTCTTCCTGCCGATCTTCTTCACCTACGCCGGCCTGCGCGCGGATCTGACCGGCATCGACACCGGCGCGCTGTGGCTATGGTGCGCGGCCATCGTGTTCGTGGCCACGGTGGCCAAGGGGGCCGGGGCCTATGCGGGCGCGCGGATCGGGGGGCTCGACGGCAAGAGCGCCGCGGTGATGGGGGCGCTGATGAACACCCGCGGACTCATGGAACTCATCGTCATCAATATCGGGTATAGCGCCGGATTCATACCGCACATCGTCTATACCCTGCTCGTGATCATGGCGATCGTGACCACCATGGCCACGGGCCCCGCGCTCCGCTGGTCCTTGCCAAGGCTCGGCCATGTGATTCCCGAAGACAGGGATGCCTGACAAGGGTCGGTCGAGGCGGACGGCTCGTGCGCGGGGGAGGCTTTCCCCGTACCCGGCCTGATCGTCAATGGTCTCTCAATATCGGTCGGAAAAGCGCCTCTCTTTCCGACGGGAAAGAGGATGGCTTGGCTGAGCGGGCGCCTTCTGCCCTTGGCGAGACGAGGCGGGTGCCCGGTCGCCCGGTCGATCCGAGCCCCGGCCGCGGCAAAAAAGGCATCTCGGCAAGCAGGTCGGGGATTTGCGGCATGCGCAGCGCGGGCAAGGGGCCGAGGCCAACCGTTCCGTAGGGGGCTGGCGCGGGCGCTGGCCCGGCTCGGCCCCGAAAAGGCGGAAGCCGCGCTCCCGATGATGAAGCGGAAGATGCCGCGTGGCGTGTGAGACGAATCGGTCGCCGCCGCGCCGCGGCTACCGACTTGGCTCACGCGGAGCGTCGGAAAGGTGGCTTATGGCCGAGGTCTTCCTCCGCCTCGCAGTCGGGGAACACCGGGATGCGGCGGGCGTCGCGGCGGATCGTTCGGGACGCCCCATGCCCCTTCTCGAAAAGGATGTCGGGGCGGGGTCGCCCGCGCGTTTGTCCGTCAGCCGCCGTGGCGGAATTCGGGGTAGATGAGCATGCCGCCATCCACGGCCACCGTGGTGCCGGTCATGTAGCTTGCGAGATCGCTTGCCAGGAACGTGACGACCTGCGCGATCTCGTGGGGCTTGCCGAGCCGCCCCATGGCGATCTTCTCATCCAGGTCCTCGAGCGACCCGGGATCGGACCACACCGCCTCATTGATCGGCGTCTGAATGGCGCCGGGGGCCACGGCCAGCACGCGTATGCCCTTGTCGGCATTTTCCTGCGCCAAGGTCTTTGTGAACGTGGACAGGCCGGCCTTGGCCGCGGTATAGGCGCTGTAGCCCTTCCAGGGGATGAACTCATGCACCGAGGTGACGTTGATGATCACGCCGCGAGTGTTTTTTGCATGATGCCGAGCGCCGCCCGCGCGCAGTAGTAGGGCCCCAGCAGGTCGACGGCGAGGACCTGCTGCCAGCGCCGCGGGTCGTCTTCGCCGACCACCGCGCAGGCGCCGTCCATGCCGGCGTTATTGACGAGGATGTCCACGGAGCCCATCGCGCGCTCCACGTCCTGCACGAGCCGCGTGGCGGCCTCGAGGTCCGAGAGGTCGGCGGCAAAAGCCTGCGCGCGCCCGCCGCGGTAATGGACGGCGACCGCGGCGCCCGCCTCGGCGAGGGTGCGGGCGATGGCCGTGCCAAGACCCCCGCTCGCGCCGGTGACAAGCGCGACTCGACCTTCGAGATGGATCTCGATCATGAATCGCTCCTGATATCGATGTGAAAGTCCTGACCCACCCAGCCCCCGCTCTGCCAGCGCAGCGTGAACTGCACGGTGCGCGCGCCGCCTAGCGCCTCGCGCGGCAGGATGGCGACTTGCGCAAGCCCCCAGTCCTCGGATGGGGTGTCGCGCACGGCCTGCCAGCCGTCCCGGCCCCAGTGGACCGTGAAGGGCGCGGCGAGCGCAATGCGCAGTTCCTGGCCGACATGCAGGTGGCGTGGACGCTGGCGGAGCTGCCAGATGCAAAAGTCGGGCGTGGGGCGCACGCCCTGATAGCGTTTCCAGGTCGCCTGCGGACGATCGACCGGGGCGCCGAGCGCATGGCTGTGGCAGAGCTTCACGAATTCGCCGTGGGCCCACACGAGCGGCATGGCCGATCCGCTCGGGCGTCCCGGCGCGAGATCGTGTTCCGGGATCGGCTCGCTGTCCCACACCTGCTCTGGCAACAGGCCTCCTTGTCCGGTCATGGCGGCCATCGCCCGCAGGTAGGGGAGCGCGTCGCCGCCGGCGGCGATCGCATAATGGCCGCGCTCGCCTGTGAGCAGGGGCCATCCCCGCCCGATGCCGGTGCCGTCGAACGGGCTGCCGTCGGCGTGTTCGCCGTAGCCGTCGCCGTTGTAGCGGTGCCAGACCGGCCCGCTTGGCGTGTCGGTCCTCAAAAGACCGTCCATGACGGTCACGGAGGCCACGATGCGCGGATCGTGGGCATCGCGCAGGCCATAGCGCACGAGTTGCAGGAAATCGTTGGACACCTGGTGACAGGCCTCGAGATGCGGGTCATCGGCGCGGTTTTTGATGGGCAGGACCTCGCGGTCGGCGTTGCGGTCGATGAGGATGTCGGGCGGGGCCATGCGGATGTAGTGGCCGGGAACCTGAAACTCCTGGGCCAAGGGATCATCCTCGACATAGGTCCAGGCCTCGATGCGCGCATTCCAGTAGTCGGCGAACATGAGCGCGCAGGCCCGCGCGCGGCCCTCGAGAAACGCCGCGCCCTCCACCAACGCGGCGATCATCACCGCGAGCGTGAAGGCATTGACGCCGGCGTCCTCCTCCCAGCGATCTTGGGCGGTCACCGGGCCCTCGCAGACGATGAAGGAGAGGGCCCGGAAGATCATGTCCGTGACCGCCATGTCGCCCAAGGCCCCATGCGCCTTGATGGCGCTTGCAAGCAGTACCGGAAAGCCCGCTTCATCGAGCTGTACGCCATTCCAGAAAGGTTTGCCGCCGAGCCATTGGTTTTGCAGCCAGTGGCCGTCGGCCTGCTGCGTGCCGATCAGATAGGCGAGGATCCGGCGCGTCTCCTTGTGTGCGCCGAGGGCAAGGAGCGCGCCGGCGCTCTCGACGAGGTCGCGAGACCATACGAGATGGTAGCCGCCGAGGGTGTCGCTGGCCTCGCCCCACGGGACCGAGAGGCTTGCCACCAACGCGCCGGGGAAGGTGTGATCCTCGTGGACCTTGATGACCGTAGCCGAGCGCGTATAGAGCGTGGCAAGGTCGGCTGGCAGCCGCGTGGCGATGTCCTGGGGGCGCGTGCGCGCCTGATGCCACGCGCGCCAACGGGTGGCGTATTCCTCGGCGGCGCACGCAAAACCCTCGGTCAGCGAGGACCACGCGTTGGTCGCGGCGGCCTCCTTGCTGCTGCCGAGGCCAAGGGCGAGCGTGCCGCGGGGCGGCAGGGCGCCGCCGAGCGCGACCTCTCCGGGCCCGGCCTCGGTATATTCCCAGCTCATGCGTCCATTGAGGTGAAAGTCCTGCCAGAGGTCGCTCGCCCCGACCTCGCCCACCGCGCAGGCGCCAAGCACCGCGTGGCCGTCGGCATCGCGGCAGTTGATCGCCAATCCAAAGGGCCCTTGTTGGGCCCACAATACCCGCCGCCCCTCCCACGCGCCGACCCAGGCGTGATTGGCGCGCGCATCCTCGCCGAGGCGCGCGGCGCACAGCACGTAGGGGCGCAACTCGGCGTCTCCGGTGAGCGCGAAGTCGATCAATAGGACATCGCGGTCCGGGTCGACGCAGGCGCGCAAGGTGAATTCGAAGCGCTGGTGGCGATGATGGATGCGCGGCAAGGGGACGCGCGCATCCTCGAGTTCGAGCACGGGGTCGGGCAGCGCCTTGATCTCCTGCCAGAAGCCGCGTCCGTCCGCGATCAAGAATCCGAGGTCGCGAATCTGCGGGATGTCGATACGCGGATAAAAGACCTCGGTGACGATGCCCTGACCGATGGTAAACCAGAGCCGGCTGTGACCAAGCGCCGTGCCCACGCAGTCCTTGCGGCCCGTGGACCACACCGGGTGGCGCCAAAGCGCGACGGGCGCTCGTATGGTGCTCATGCGCCGATGCGCGGGGGGTGGGATGGTGGTCGTGGTCCGCATTCGAATTCGCGCCTCAGCTCCGTCGTGTCCACCAAGCCTCCTTAAGGTTGCCGCCCAAGGCCCTAGTGTAGACGCCTGGGGTCGGAGCGGGAAATGGCGCATGGACCGCGGGGCGCGCGGATCGCGATCGGACATGGGCGAGGCAAGGGCAGGCCGTGTCTGGGGCGCGCGCCGGTGGCGCCCCGAGGACCCGGTCACGCGTCCTCTGCGCTACCGGGGTCTTCTTTTGGGTGGCGGGGGCGCCCGTGAGGGTTCTTCGCCAAAGGCGACCCGGACGACTCGGTGCTTGATTTTGCCGAGTGTTGCTCTTAGAGTAGCGGGCCTTCTACGCCCATTGCGGGCGCGGAGCATCACCGTGGTCCCCATCGTCTAGAGGCCTAGGACATCGCCCTTTCACGGCGGTAACAGGGGTTCGAATCCCCTTGGGGACGC
>DAHWGZ010000086.1 GCA_027335965.1 Acidiferrobacter sp. | reverse complement strand
ACCACGGTGATTGCCCGCAAGATCGCTTACCTGATCACCCATGGCGGCCACGAGCCCGCCCACATCGCCGCGGTCACGTTCACCAACAAGGCCGCGCGCGAGATGCGCGAACGCGCCAGCGCGCTTTTGCCGGCGACCGCCCGCCGAGGCCTGAGCGTCCTCACCTTCCACGCCCTCGGACTCAAGATCATCCGCGAGGAAACGGAGACCCTCGGCCTGCGGCGCGGCTTCACCCTGCTCGATCCGCGTGACGCCGAGGCGCTCATCAAGGACCTGTGCCGGGAGCGGCTGCGCGACGACACCCCGGCCGAGGAAATCACGCAGCGCGTGCGCGCCTGGAAGGACGCCGGCATCCCGCCTCCGACCGCGGCCCTCGAGTCGCCCGACGGCGGCGCCGTCTACGCCGACTACGTCGAGCGGCTGCGCGCCTACAACGCCATCGATCTCGATGACCTCATCCTGCTCCCGGCACGGCTGTTGACCGAGGACGCGGCCGCCCGGGCCCGCTGGCGCGAGCGCCTGCGCTATCTCTTGGTCGATGAATACCAGGACACCAACGATGGCCAGTACCGCCTGGCGCGCGCGCTCGCCGACGAGTCCTTCACGGCGGTCGGCGACGATGACCAGTCGGTATACTCGTGGCGCGGTGCGCGCCCGGAGAATCTCGAGCGCCTGGCGCGCGACAATCCGCGTCTGACGGTCATAAAGCTCGAGCAGAACTACCGCTCGACCGGGCGTATCCTGAAGGCCGCGAACGCCGTGATCGGCAACAATCCCCACATGTTCCCGAAGCGGCTCTGGAGCGCCTTTGGTTTCGGCGACCCCTTGAAGGTGCTGGTGGCCGACGATGAGGAACACGAGGCGATCCGCGTCGTCACGGCGCTCTTGCATGACAAGTTCGTGCGCCGCGCGGAGTTCGGGGACTACGCCATCCTCTACCGCGGGAATCATCAGGCGCGGCCGCTGGAGCAGGTCCTGCGCGAACACCGCGTCCCGTATTTTTTAAGTGGCGGCACCTCGTTTTTCGATCGCGTGGAGGTGCGCGACGCGGTCGCCTATCTGCGCCTCGTTCACAACCCCGCCGACGACGCGGCATTCCTGCGGGTCTGCAACGTCCCCAAGCGCGAGGTCGGGCCCTCGACCGTCGAACGCCTGCGCGACTATGCCCATCGTCGCGGCCAACCGCTGCTGCGCTGCTGTCAGGAACTCGGGCTCGCGCAGCACCTCGCCGCCCCCCAGGTGGCCGCCTTGCAGCGCTTCGCGGTGCTCATGGAGGGCCTCGGCGAAAAGGCGCGAAGCATGGCCCCGGGCGCGCTGTTGCGCGAGGCCCTGCACGAGATCGGGTACGAGGGGCACGCCCTGCAGGCGGCCGGCGACAATCGCACGGGACGCCGCAGGCTTGCGCTGCTCGAGGAATTCCTGGCGTGGGTCGACCGCCTCGGCGAGGAGGCAAGCGGGCGCACGGCAGACGAGGTCATCTCGCAGCTCATCCTGAACGGCATGGGCGACCGGGACCGCGAGCCCGACGGCCAGAGCGTGCGGCTGATGACGCTGCACGCCGCCAAAGGGCTGGAATTCCCCCATGTCTTTCTCGTGGGCGTGGAGGAGGACCTGCTTCCGCACCGCACGAGCCTCATCGAAAGCGGCGTGGAGGAAGAACGCCGCCTGGCCTACGTCGGCATGACGCGCGCGCGCCAGACGCTGACCTTGAGCTATGCCAGGCGGCGGCGCCGCCAGGGGGCCCCGCAAGAGACCACTCCAAGCCGCTTTCTCGGCGAGATCCCGGCCGAAGACCTGATTTGGGATGGCCGCGAGGAGAAACCCCCCGAGGAGCGTCTCGCGCACGGCGAATCCCACTTGAAGGGCCTGCGCGGCCTCCTTGGGCAAGATTCATGACCGGGCGTGGCCGGCGTACCCCGCTCGGCCCCCGGATAAGCGTCCTTGTCGACCCGTCCTCGTGACGGCGATGGGCGCAGTGGCCGTCGCAGCCGGTGGATGCGCGAGCGATGCCCGGCCGCATCCGTGCGGGACGCCGCATGAGGGCTGCCCACGCGACCGATGATGGGGTCTGGATGCGAGGCGCAAGACGTTCCATCCCCCAAAACCCCGACCCCCCCGGCGGGCATCGCCACGGCCCGCTGTTTGGTCGGGGGCGCGGACGCCGCATCGTGCCGAGCCAAGGCCCGGCGCTCGCCTCCCAATCCCGATTTCATGCGCCGCGCCAACGGCTTGCGACCGATCGTTCGCCCTGGCCCGCAAGCCCCCGACATCAGGCCGGACGCCGCCTCGAAGCCGCGGCCTCGAGCGACTGGCAGGCGCACGGGCGCGTCATCGCCTTCATCTGAGCCGTGAGTCATGGCGCCCAGGCGCCCTTTCCGCTACCCTAGCGGCAGTTTTCACGCAGGCTCGCCGTGGCGAGGTGGAACGACCATGAGCAGGACGCTTCTTGGCAAGGCACTGAAACTGGCCTGTGCGCGCTCGGAACGGACCGGCGCGCCGCTTTCGGTCATGCTCTTTAGCATAGACCGCTTCCGTCTTATCAATCATCGCTTCGGCTACGCCTTCGGGAACCGTGTCCTGCGCCGCGTCTGCCAGGCGGCCGCCAGCGCCCTGGGCCGGGGGGTGGTGGTGGGCCGCTGGGGCAACGACGAGTTTTTGTGCATCATGAGCGACTGCGGGCCGCGCCAAGCCAAGACCCAGGCCAAGGCCCTGAGCGAGGCGATCTCGGGACTTTTGATCGCCGCCGAAAACCACGTCGTCAATGTCACGGTGAGCGTGGGCCTTGCCTGGACCCCGGATGACGGAACGGACCCGCAAGCGATCCTGAACGCCGCCGACGAGGCCCTCTACAAGGCCAAGCACAGTGGACGCGAGCGCATCGTGGCGGCCGAGAGCCTCGAGCAGCGGATATTCCGCACGGGCGCGATCCTGGAGATGGCGCTGCGCGAGGACCGCGTGGTCCCCGCCTATCAGCCCATCGTGGACCTGCGCACGGGGGCGCTGGTGGCGGAAGAGGCCCTGGCGCGTATCGTCATGACCGACGGCCGCGTGCTGGCCGCCGAGGAATTCATGGAGGCGGCGGGACAGTTTCGCCTGACCTACAAGATCGATTGGCTGATCCTGCTCGCGGCCTTGACCAGGCGCCAGAGTTGCGACGAAGACCTTGTGCATTTCGTCAACATATCCGGCGATCTGCTGCGTCATCCGCGCCTGCTCATGGAGCTTTTGGCGTCAACCAAAATGAGCTTCCCGCGCAAGGGCGCCACCGAGGTCAAGCCGCTCGTCATCGAGGTGACCGAACGCGAGCTCCTCGAAAACATGGAAGTGACGCGCGCCCGCCTGGCCCCGTTCGTGGAATTCGGCGTGCAGCTTGCGCTCGATGACTTCGGGAGCGGCTACTCGTCCTTCCAGTACCTTGCCGATCTCCCCGTGTCCTACCTCAAAATCGACGGGCGGCTCATCTCCCGCATCCAAGAGCCGCGCGTGCTCTCCATCGTCCGGGGCATCCACGCCGTGGCGGCCGATCTCGGCATCACGACCCTCGCCGAGTACGTGGAGACGGCCGAGCAAGTGGACCTGCTGCGCGGCGTGGGCATCCATTGGGCGCAGGGACACCATTTTGGCATGGCGCTGCTCGATCAATCGGTGGCCGACCATCGCCGCGCCATGAGCGTCAATTGGGCGGACGGCTACTACGGCCGCAAGGACCTCGCCCTGCCGTAATCCTGAGCCAAAGAGCAAAGGCCCGCTTTCGTCACGGGGCGGATCGCCCATGGCGGGCACGAGACTCTGACGCCACGGGCCGGGCCCTTCGCAAGCCCACGGGCGACACAGACTCCAGCGACGCGCCTTGAGGCCGGCAGGACCCCGCGCCCGGGGCCACCAAAACCCCACAGCCCGAGGCGACCGGCTCAAGAGCCCCGCGGCGGCCGCGCCTAGCCGGCCTCCGATTCTCCTGGCAACGCCTCGGACCCCGGCCCGCCGCGGGTGGCCGCCAACAACGCATAAAGGTCGGGCAAATGCGCGCGCGCCACGGCACGGCCCGCGGCGATCGCGGAGCGTGCCTTGTAGAATTCGAAAGGCCCGATGCGATCGACGTCGGGCAGCAGATAAAGGGCCGGGCGTCTTGCGAGCAGCCGTTGCTGAACCACCTGCGCCTGCGCGATGTTGACGGCCTGGGTCAATACCGCGCGCGTCCGCCACTGCAGGGCGCGGGCGCCGGCCGGCTCGGCGAGCTGCTCCTCGAGCCAGGCCCGCACCGGACGGGCGCGCGACACCCAGGGCTGATCGAGCAAGGCCCGCATCTGCATGCGCCAACTGGCCGGCCGGGTATCAATGGGCGCCTCCGAAAGCCCGCGCGCGCCCTGATGGACCGCCACCGCCACGACGGGCGCCCCGAAGCTATCGGCCGCGACATCGAAAGGCACGGGATTGACCACGCCTCCGTCGACCAAAAGCCGGCCTTCCCAGGGATAGGGCATGAGAAGACCCGGCAGCGACAGGCTCGCGCGCACCGCGCCGGCGGCGGGGCCTGAACGCAGGATCACCTCCTCGCCGCTATGGAGATCGGTGGCGATCGCCAGAAACGGCAGGGCCAGGTCTTCTATGGCAAGGCCCGGCATGTGTTCCTCGAGGAACGCGAGGATCTTGCGTCCCGAGCAGACGCCGCCCATGGCCGCGGCATCCGGCAAAAAGAGCTGCAAGGTCTGCTTCCAGTCGACCCCCAGGGCAATCCTGGCGAGCACCTCCGGATCCCCATAGCGGGCGTAAAGGGCGCCGATCTCGGCCCCAATGCTGCACCCCGCAATGGCCCGCACCGGTAGCCCGTGCTCGGCCAGCACCTCCAAAACGCCGATATGAGCGAGCCCTCGAGCGCCTCCCGCCCCCAAGGCCAACACCAATCCCTCTGCCGCCTGCTCCGTCATCGTGCCTCCTTGCGGTATTCTAGCCGAGCGAAGCCCCTCGTGGGGGCTCTCGTGGCAGGCATGCGTTGCCCTGAATATCTGATATAATAGGCAAAAGTCTTTTGATCGCGCGTCCATCCGGCCAAAGACCCCCATAAGGAAGCCATGGATTCCAAGCCGCCTCTGTCCGAAGATTTCGCAAGACTCCCGGACTCCCCCGATGCCTTTCCGTTCTTCTACAGAAAGCTCGTTGGCCTGCGCTTCCCCATAGAGGTCGCCGAGATCCTGGAGATGCGCTATCTCTGCCAGCGCGCGATCGACGAATGCGTGCGCGATGATCGCGATTACGAGTGGGGGGAGTTTACCGCGGGCCGCATGGCTGACATGGATCATGTGGGCGTGCAAAAGCCGACCCATCGCGAACGCCTTTCGCGGCTCCTGCTCCTGCTCAGGGATTATCACGGACTCCATAGGACGCGATCCGTGGAGACCGAGGAGACCCTGCGCGCGGCTTTGGCCGACAACCGTTTTGCCCAGGAGCGATCCCGGTCCTACGGCAAGGGCGGCGGTGTCGCCACCGTGATCGCGGCGCTCAGTTCCGTGCTGCTGAGCCCGCCCGCGGTGCTCATGCAGGGCATCACGGTGCTACTCGCCTACCTGTCCCTCGATGCCCTCTATTCGCTGTCCATCCTGCGCCGGGAAGAACGCCGCCTGAACGAGCAGCTATCGGAAGTGCTTCGCCGCCGCGTGCGCACGGTCAATTGGCGCGCCGTGGTGCGCCAGACCGGCGCCCTGCTCGGTTATACGCAACCCCTGGGCGGCGAGGCCTTCCGTCTCGAACAGGAGCACGAGGCCCTGGACCACCTCGTGGAGGCCGACGGCCCCTAAGTAGCCCGCTTCATAAAATGCGCACACGGATTCATGCGGCCATTTTCTCGGGACCCACAGCCAGATCCGCGCGCATGTTGGCCATCAGCCCACTCAAGTCGGCACGCGTGAACCTCCATTGGAAAGGCTGCGCGATACCTTCGTAGTAGCGCTCAAAGGCGTAAAGGCGCTCCGTGACCGCACCCAACGATGGAAAGTCATTGGAGGTGAGCACCTTACGCTGAAAGATTGAGAAGTAGATCTCTATCTGGTTGAGCCGGCTCGCTGTACGGGGCCGTGTGCGGGCACCAATGCCGGATAAGCCTGGGTCAGGCGCTCAATGACGGATTGGCCCCGACGTGAGGAGCCGTTATCCATCACCCAGAATACGCGACGCGCCTCCTGTAGGGAGGCTGGCTCATGACCTGTGCGACCAGGCGCTCAAAAGGAGCAACACCTGTGCGGGCTTCGCAGCGGCCGAATACCTTCGCACGGTGCACATCGATGGCAGCGAGATAGGCCCAGGCACCACAACGCCTATATTCGTGCTCTACCCGCGCGGGCTTGCCCGGCTCGACCGGGGGTGCACCCCCTTGCCGACATCGACGCCAATAAAGACATCCACACCATTGTGGTCTTCATGGTCTGTCATACCCACCTCCCGCAGCGCGATTCTGCATACGGCCAATGACCATGGCAGAAAGTCTCGGCATCCACGTTACAGGCGGCCTCGAGATACGACGGGCCGAGCCCCTATCAGCGATGACTGACTGCCTGTCCGACCCGGTGACAACACCCCCCGGATCATGGTCGACTGGGGGCGGCAATCATGCCGGGCCGGACTGGCCGTGCCTCTATTGTAGAGGCGGGAAGATAGTAACGGGGGGGGTGGAATGAATGCGCGCACGCGCCTGAATGCCCGTCTTCTCGTCGGTGGAGATGACGCATTCATCCTCGCGCAAGGGCTGTCCGGCCCAGGTACGCTGGTATAGATCTCATCGTTGTCCAAACCGTTCAGTTATACCTATCCAAAACTACGCAAAGGTAGCTTCAGTGCTAACTTCCTGCTTCGTCGAGGCCGGTTTC
>DAHWGZ010000085.1 GCA_027335965.1 Acidiferrobacter sp. | reverse complement strand
TGGTCCGGTCCGCGACCGCCGGCGCGCTCATCTCGGGTTGCAGGTCATAGGTCCGCACCTTGGGAGAGGGCACGATGGCCCGCTCCTCGCCGGCAAGCGCGGCCTCGCGGCCGCCGTTGAAGAAATAGGTGACGTGCGGATATTTCTCCGTCTCGGCGCACCGGAATTGCCGCAGCCCATGGCCGCTCAATACCTCGGCGAGCCCATGGCGCGGCGGGTTCGGCGCAAACAGCACGGGAAGGGCAAAGCGCGCGTCATATTCGGTCATGCAGGTGACGGCCCGCGGGGCGGCCGCGTGCCGCTCGAAGCCGGTGAAATCCGCGAGACCGATGGCGGCCACGAGCTGACGGGTCCGGTCGCCACGGAAATTGAAGACGAGCAGCCGCTCCGTGGGCGCCATGCCGGCGAACGGCGGGTCGCCGATCACCGTCGGTAACAGGAATTCATCGGATTCCCCCCGCGCGTAGGCGTGGGCGATGGCCTCTTGCGCGGTGGCGGCGTGCCGCCCTTGGCCCGCGACGAGGGCGGCCCAGGCTAGGCGCGTGCGGTCCCAGTGCCCGGCGCGATCCATGGCGTAATAGCGCCCGCTCACCGTGCCGATGCGCCCCGGGCGGCCCGCTAGGGCCGCCTCGACCATGGCCAGATAGCGCGCCGCCGAATGCGGTGGCGTGTCGCGGCCGTCGGTGATCATGTGGACCACGGGCTCGATCCCGCGCGCCTGGAGGAGCCTCAAAAGCCCGAGCAGATGGTCGATGTGCGCATGCACCCCGCCATCGGAGACGAGCCCAAGGAGATGCACCCGGCGCGCCTGCGCGAGCAGGGCCTGCCACGCGGGCAAGGCGCTGATGGCATCGCCGTCGATGGCGCGACGGATGCGGCTGAGATCCTGCTCGAGTACGCGGCCGGCGCCCAGCGTCATGTGCCCCACCTCGGAATTGCCGGGCTGGCAATCCGGGAGCCCCACCGCCGCCCCCGATGCCTGCAGCAGGGTATGAGGGCAGTTCGCCAGGTAGCGGTCCAGATGCGGGGTGCGCGCCTGCGCCCAGCCGTTGTCGAGGCGGCTGGGATTGACGCCGAAGCCGTCGAGCACGATCAGCAATACCGGCTCCATGATAGCTCTCCCGAAAAAAGGCCGCCGCCAGGCACGCTTGTATTACTCTAGGCGCAAAAGACCCGACCCGCCACCGGTGTATGAGTCCGGAAACACCGGCCGGCCGGAATCCCTGAAGCGGCTACGCCCCGGTTTGCGAGACGCCTACATCAGGCCCCACTGCGTTTCGGGTGACGGGATGGGGCTTTGGGGTGTGCCGGGCAACCCCATGCGCGTCATGGAGCCTTATATCAGGATACTCAAGATCGCTCGGGGCTGGTATCGTAGGGGAAAACGCATAGCCGCGCCGCGTACCCGCTCGGGGCGCCAAGCGGCCCTGGGAGCGTCCATGAAGTCCGCAGCGTTTGGACCGGAACCGGACAAGAAGCCGCGCATAGAGGTCAACAAGCCCGACCCGGCGCCGCCGCCGCGTTTTGGACTGCGGCCCGACATCAACCTCATCTTCTACGTCCTGCTCGTCACCGGCCTTTTTCTCATGTGGCAGAGCGCCACGCCTCCGCGCCGCGAAGAGATCCCCTACAGCCAGTTTCTGGAATATGTCCAGAAGAACGATGTGCGGAATGCCGTCGTAAGCCACCAGCGCATCACCGGCACGCTCACCCTCAAGGGTCCGACGGGCAAGCCGCGGCTCTTTGCCACCGTGCCCCTCGAAAACCCGGCGCTTGCCGCGCTGTTGGCCGCCCATCACGTCCCTTACACGGTGCACCACGAATCCCGCTGGGTCGGCGTGTTGTTGACGTGGGTGCTTCCCTTGCTGCTGCTCTTTGTGTTCTGGGGTTGGATGGGCCGGCGCATGCGGGGGGCCGGCAGCTTCCTCAACATCGGCGACAATCGGGTGCACATCCACCCGGACACCCTGCCCAAGATCACGTTCGACGATGTCGCCGGCGTCGAGGAGGCCAAGGAGGAGCTGAAGGAGAGCATCGAGTTTTTGAAAAACCCCCAACGGATCCAGCGCTTCGGCGGACACATGCCGAAGGGCGTGTTGCTGCTGGGCGCGCCGGGCACCGGCAAGACCCTGCTCGCGCGCGCCGTGGCGGGGGAGGCGGGGGTGCCGTTTTTCAACATCAGCGGGGCCGAATTCATTGAAATGTTCGTTGGCGTGGGCGCCGCCCGCGTCCGCGATCTTTTTCATCAGGCCCGCGAAAAGGCCCCCTGCATCATCTTTGTCGATGAACTCGACGCCATCGGACGCGCCCGCGGCGGGCCCGCCTTGTTCGGCGGACACGATGAACGCGAGCAGACCCTGAATCAGCTTTTGACCGAGATGGATGGCTTCGATCCATCCACGGGCGTTGTGGTCATGGCCGCCACCAACCGCCCCGAGGTCCTGGACAAGGCGCTGCTGCGGGCCGGGCGATTCGACCGCCAGATCGTGGTCGACAAGCCCGATCTGGTGGCGCGCACCCAGATCCTGCAGCTGCATGCGCGCAAGATCACCATGGGCCCCGATGTCGATCTTACGGTGGTGGCGCAAAGAACGCCGGGACTCGTCGGGGCGGATCTCGCCAACATCACCAACGAGGCCGCCATCCTGGCCATCCGCCACGACCACGAGGCCGTGACCATGGCCGATTTCGAGGCCGCCATAGATCGCATCATGGCCGGCCCCGAGAAAAAGCATCGCGTGCTCAATGCCGAGGAGAAGCGCCGCGTGGCTTTTCATGAATCCGGGCACGCCCTGACGGCGGTCAGCGTCCCCACCGGAGAGCCGGTGCATAAGATCTCCATCATCCCGCATGGCGTCGCATCGCTCGGCTACACCATGCAGCTGCCGGTCACGGAAAAATTTCTTGCCACCGAAGAGGAGTTGCGCGATCAGATCGCGATCCTGATGGGCGGGCGCTCGGCCGAAGAGCTGGTCTTTGGTGATGTGTCGAGCGGGGCCGCCAACGATCTCGAGCGCGCCACGGCCATTGCCCGCGACATGGTCACGCGCCTTGGCATGAGCGAAAGCCTGGGGCCGCTCACCTGGGGACGCCGGCAACAATCGCTCTATCTCGATAGCGGATACGCCGAAGAGGCCAACTACAGCGAAGAGACCGCGCGGCAGATCGATGCCGCCGTCAAACAGCTGGTCGAACAGCAACACGAACGCGCCCACGCGATCCTGAAGGACAAGCGCGCGGCGCTCGAGAAGCTGGCGAATGCCCTCGAGGCGCGCGAGGTGATCAGCGGCGAGGATATGCGCCGCATCATCGGACCGCTCGTGCCAGCCGGCGCATCCTGATGGCCGGCGGGGGATGGCCACCGATGGCTCATCGGCGCCCTGCATGGGGATGGGTCTAGCGGATCGCGATCGCCGCATGGCGCGGCCCAGGGTCTCGCGCAGGCTTGGCGTCCTGCCGCTCCATTCACCCGCGCCCTGGCGCGCGGGTAGGAGGGACGCATACCCCGAGACGGGGCGCCAAGCGGTAGAAGTCACCCTGGGCGCCCGTCCCCGTGACGGGGCCGCCCCCATCGAGGGGGCCCTACTGCTAGGAGGACCGCAAAAGCGCCGGCAGGCGGCTCAATTGATGGACGATGATGAAGCGCCCCCCGCCTTTCGCGATCCGCGCCTTCCATTTATGCATGCGCGCGATATAGCGCGTTGGATTCAGGTTCTCGCCGTAGGATTTGATGACATTGACCGCGAACACGGAGACCCGGTTCAAGGGCAAGGGTACATGGCGCACGGCGCCGGGCGGAAGGTCCTGGCGCATGTCGGATACCACAATGACCTCCTTGCGGGCGGCGGGGATGCCCCGCAGGAAATGCGCCGCCTCCAAGAGCGCGCCGCTTATGTCGGTGTAGGCCGTGCCGCGGCGCTTGCCCATGGCCGTCACGAATGCCGATATGCGCGCCGCCATCGCCCGTTTTTCCGTATCGGCTTGCGCCGGCCGGCGGGAGAGGGTGATTGCCGCCACGCGGTCCTTGTTCGTGAAGCTCAGGCTCGTGATGCGCGCCACCGCGATGGTGTCGCCGGGCTGCAGGGTGCCCAAGAGGTAGCGGATGATACGCGCGGCTTTCGGCACCGCCTGGATATAGGATCCGGAGGTGTCGACCAGGACATAGACGGCACGGCCACGCGGACCCGCGGCGCATCCTGACAGGAGCAAGGCCAGAAGCAGGGGCGGCAGGAGGCGCTTCATCCGCGCGACTCCGGATGCGCAAGGCGTTCCATCCGTTGGCGTTCCGTGGCGGCATGCCAGGTCTTTTCGATCACGAGCGGCAAGAAGATGACGATGTCGTAGAGGGCGTTTATCGCCACACCCAGATAGCGCACCAGACGCCCGATCACATGCATGGCGAGACTCAAGGAATGGAGGAGGCCCACCAGGACCATGCCGCCCACGGTGCGCGCCGAATAAATGAAAGACTCAAGAGGGATGGCGACAAAGGCCAAGGCGAAGGGCAGGATGAACCCCAGGACCATCTGGCCCGCGGTGGGAATCCAGGAGTTGATGGACAAAACGCTCACTTTGGCGTGGGTCGTGAGCGATGCCGCGAGCGCCTCATTGTCGACCGCGAGTTGCTCGCGCAAAAGCGCAAGCGCCGCTTCTATGCCTGCCATGACGAGCAGGAGGCTCAGCGCCGCGAGCAGGAATCGACGCCGCATGCGCTCGTTCATGTGCGCGATCCTCGGGAACAGGTGCGTGATGCGCAAGGACTCCATGAAGAAGAGCCCCATCGTGGCCTCGATCAAGATGATCACGAGCGCGGCCACGTCGGCGGTGCGGAAGCTGCCGATGTAACTGCCGCCTCCCACCATCTCCGACATCGGCAAGGCGATCAGATGAAAATTGATCACGGTTCCGCCGAGCGCCACGCAGAGCACAAACAGCGATACGAACAGCTGCACGAAGGCCGATGAAGACAGGGTGCTTTGGATCGCATCCGTTTTCTGCGCGATCTGCTCGTACCGGTCCATATAAGCATCCATGGCGCCGGCGCGCTCCGTCAGGTGCGCCAGACGCTTGTCGACCGACTTCAGGGTGGAATCGACCGAGCGCCAGAAAGGGAGAGTCTGCGAAAGCTTTTTGTGCCGCTCCAAGACAGCGCCCCGGTATTCGCCAAGCGCGCGTTCCTGGCCCTTGGCCACGGTCGTCTTTAAGCTCTCGACCACTTCCTCCACCACGCGATCCGGGCCTGGCTTCATCTTGAGGAGCGGCGTCACGGCCCGCACCCATTCCGGGGGCACGGGCGGGATCTCGCGCGACTGCTGATAATCGGCCTCTATGGTGGTGATCTCGTCCAGGAGTTTGCGCTGGAGGACCGGGAAGCCCTGCAGGTCGCGTTTCAGGACCGCGTCCACCCGCTCGAACTCCCGTTCTATGCGCTGACCCACATCCTCTTTCCCTTGAGCCAGCAGGACGATCGTGTTTCGTTCGCGCAACGTATCCGCGGCCTTGCGCAGTGCATGGCTCGCGAGGCGAAAGGGGCGGCTCAAAGCGCGCGTCGACAGCGTCACCGCCGCTTCAATGGGGGTGCGCGCCAGATATAGGCAGACGAGCGTGAGGACAGCTGCCCCACCGGTCATCCATGGATGCAGGTCTCCGTAACGGGCCACGATAGACATTGGGTCTCCCTCGCTCTTGCGGCGGTCTAGTGATTCCTTCTTTATAGATCGCTGCAAGCGGCCGCGACCATAACGACCTGACAAAGCCGCGGTATGGGGGGATATACGGGATGGACCCCACTCAGACAACAGAGTAATGCTATCTTGTAAGTACCAGACTTATAAGAACATTGTGCGTTTTTCCAGAAAACGGGGCCAAATCGCCCCATAGTGTGCGAACGAGTCCTCATGGGAGGTTGGCCTCCGCAAAACGCGGGGGCGCGAAACCGCCGACACCGCGCGCCGACCCATGATGATCGGCGCCTTCATCCATGGCCCGCCAAAGGCCCGCAGGTAAGGGGTCAGGGCAAGGGGTAGCGAGACTCCCTGTCGGCCCGCATTGGCGGGTATTGGCGGGTGGACCAAGTGGACCAAATTTGGACCAAACGGCATCGCCGTGGCCCATGCTGGACACATCATCTCAAGGCGCGTGGTGGCCGAAGCGCAAGGTGGCCCATCCTGACAGGGCTCGTCATTGTAGGCGACCCTCGTGCGCGCGGGGGTTCTTACCGCCGAAAATCTCGCGTCACTACCAAGCGGCGCAGGACCCCGTAGGCCTTGATCTCCGTCACCTGCTGCACGGTGTACATGGGGTTCAGGGGGCGCAGGAAGGTCCGGCTGCCATCGCAGATCAGGCGCTTGAATGTGACCCCGCCGGTATCGGCCAGGGCCGGCACGTAATCCTCTGTGTTGACGATCACGTAAAACTGCGCTTTTTTTGGCACAAGGACGCGGTGTACTCCTCAGTGGCGCCCTCCCCTCACCGGGGCGCATAGCCCTGCTCGGCAAGCGCCAGGCGCAAGCGCTCGGCCTGGCACTGCATGGCGTACGCCTCGTTGTCGGAGACCGCGAGTCTGCGGTAGTGATCCCAGGTCGCACGCTTCAGGAACTGAGCGAAGGCCCAGGCCTCGAAGGGCGTCCCCTCCACGGTCAGGACGAGAGGGCCCCGGATGAAGGCCGGGTTGGGGCTTCGAGGCACGGCCTAGCCGGTCATGGACGCCACCCCTTCTTCTTGCGCGTGGCGCGCTGCTCGGCGCGTTCCCGCGCCTCGCGGGCCCGGTAGGACTCGCCGTCTGAGCACGGCCACTGTATCTGATGGCCCCAGAGGGTGTGGTGATCAGGTTTCGTGAGGGACGTAAGGGAAGTCCCCC
>DAHWGZ010000084.1 GCA_027335965.1 Acidiferrobacter sp. | reverse complement strand
TTCGGCGGCCTCGATCCGTGACGAGGACGGGGAGGTCACGGGCGCGATCATGGTGTTTCGCGACGTCACCCGGCACCAGGCCCTGGAAGAGCAGGCGATGAAGGTGAAGAGCCTGGAGGCCCTGGGGGTGCTGGCGGGGGGCATCGCCCATGACTTCAATAACATCCTCACGGCGATCTTCGGCAACATCACGCTCGCGAAGATCTACGCGCCTGGCGACGAGCCCCTGCAGGGGGCGCTGGCCGACGCCGAGCGCGCCAGCTGGCGGGCGCGCGAGCTCACCTTTCAGCTGTTGACCTTCGCCAAGGGCGGGGCGCCGGTCAAGAAGCCGGGCTCGATCGGCGAGACCGTGCGCGATCTCACCGGGTTTTTCGTGAAGGGCTCGGCGGTACGCTGCGAGATCGCCATCCCCGAGGATCTGTGGCCGACCGAGTTCGATCCCGATCAGATGGGGCAGGTGATCCAGAACATCGTCCTGAACGCCAAGGAGGCCATGAGCGGCGCGGGGGTCTTGCGGGTCACGGCGCGCAACGTGACGCTGGCCGCCGCCGAGGTCGTGGATCTCGCCGCCGGCGACTATGTCGAGATCGCGTTTCGCGATAGCGGCCGCGGGATCGCCCCTGAGCATCTGGCGCGGATCTTCGATCCGTACTTCTCCCTGAAGCCCGCGGGCACGGGGCTCGGCCTTGCGGTCACCTATTCGGTGGTCAAGCGCCATCAGGGCATGGTGACCGCGGAGTCCGTGGTCGGGCGCGGCACGACGCTGACGCTGTACCTGCCGCGATCGGGGATCGACCTCATGCCGGTCGTGCGCGCTCCTAGCCCCGGACCGGTGGCGGCCTCGGGGCATGGGCGGCGGATCCTGATCATGGATGACGATCGCGACGTGCGCGCCATAGGCGCGCAGCTGTTGCAAAGCCTGGGCTACGAGGTCATCGAGGCCGCCGATGGCCGGGAGGCGGTGCGGCTCTACGAGAAGGCGCGTGCCCGACGGCCGTTCGACGCCGTGATCCTGGATCTCACGGTGCCCGGCGGCATGGGCGGCAAGGAGTGCGTGCGCAAGCTGCGCGAGGGCGATGCCCGGGTGCGCGCCATCGTCGCCACCGGCTATTACACGGATCCGATCGTGGCGCAGTATCAGGCCTATGGATTTGGCGCCTCCGTCCAGAAGCCCTATCGCCTCGAGGATCTGGCGATGGCGCTCACGCGCGTGCTGGCCTAGCGTGGCCGAACGGCGCTTGCCGGGCGTGGCGGCCTCTGCGCACACTCCTCCTCGAGGCCTGGGCGGGGCGAGCGCAAGGAAGCGGCATGGGGCGGATGCAAGGCGAGGGATGGGCGCGCGCGATCGCGTACGCGGCGGTGCTGGCATGCGCCGTGGCCATGAGGGCGCGCGCCTTTGATTACGCCGATGTCGTCGGAAAGGCCCGCCAACTGGCGGCGCGGCCCTTCAAGCCGCAGCCGCGCATCGCGGGGCTTGCGCGCCTTCGCTACGATCAGTACCGCAGCATCCACTTCCGGCCGACCGCCACCCTGTGGCCGCGGCGGCGTCTCCATCTCCAGTTCTTTGCCCCCGGCTACCGCTTCGTGCGACCCGTGTCGATCTCGCTCCTGGCCGCCGGGCGCGTCCACCGCTTGCGGTTCCATCGCGCGTTTTTTCGCATGCCCCGGGGTCTCTATCCGCGCCACCTGCCGCCCGCCGCGGGCTACGCGGGCTTTCGGGTGCTTTATAACGGTTATCATCCCGATCGCTCGCGGGCGGCGCCCAACAATCAGGTGATCGTGTTCCTCGGCGCGAGCTATTTCCGCGCCAAGGGCTCGCATGAGCAGTTCGGGCTGTCGGCGCGGGCGCTGGCCCTGGACACCATCGCCCCGCGTCCCGAGGAGTTTCCGCATTTCACGGCCTTCTGGATTCGGCGTCCGGCGCGGCGCGCGCGGGCCCTGACGGTGTTTGCGCTCATGAATAGTCCAAGCGCCACCGGGGCCCTGCGCTTTCGCATCCGCCCCGGGCGCGCCGTGCGCGTCCGGGTGCGCGCGACCTTCTTTTTCCGCAGGCGTGTCCACGAGGTCGGCTTGGCGCCGCTTTCGAGCATGTACATGTATGACCTGTGCGACCGGCACCCGTGGGCCTATCCGCGTCCCGCGGCCCATGATTCCGAGGGCTTTCTGCTCGCGAGCCGACGGGCCGTGCGCTGGCGGCAGCTCGCCAACCCCGCGCGCGTGCATCAGTTCGCGTTCCCGGTCCGCCATCTGCGCGGCTTCGGCCTCATTCAGCGCGATCGGGATTTCTTCGACTATGAATCGGTGTCGATGCGCTATCAGGGGCGGCCCAGCGTGTGGATCCGTCCGCGCGGCGCCTGGGGACCGGGCAAAGCCACCCTGATCGAGATCCCGACGCCCAACGAGACCAACGATAACATCGTGGCCTTCTGGCAGCCGGCGCGCGCGCCGGTTCTCGGACGCGCCTATCGCCTGCGCTATACCATGATCTGGAACGGCTCGGGACCGCGGGAGGCGCTGGCGCGCGTCGCGCGCACGCGCGCCAGCGCCCGTTGCGCGCGCCGGCCGGTGCGCTTTGCCGTCGATTTCGAGGGCGCGGGGCTTCGCCGGCTCATCCGGAAAAGGCGCCTTGCGGCACGCCTGCGGACCACCGCCCCAGGCGTGCCGATCTCGGATATCCGCTTGCGCGCGGTGGCCCGGAACCGTGTGCGCCTGAGCTTCACGGTGGCCGCGCGCCGGCCGCAGTCCCTGCGCATCCGCGCGGTGCTCATCGCCGCCGGCCATCCGGTGAGCGAGGTCTGGGATTATGTGGTGGCGCGCGAAGAGCCGCCGATGCATGTCTTGCGGCGCGCGCGGGGTGGCGCGTGAGACCGGGCCGGCGGCGCCGGTGGGCGCTCGGGATGGCGTGCTTGGCGGCCTTAGGCCCCGGGCTCATCGGAGGGCCGGGGCAGGGGGCCATCCGCCCCGGCGTGGCGCGTTCGGCGCGTGCCTTTGCGCGCATCGTGCCGCTCTCGCCGCCACCCGCTGCGCGCCACGCCTCCGCGCGGCCGTGGGCGCGGCTCGCCGGTCGGGATGGCTCGTGGGTCTGGTGCGAGCACGGCGCGCGTAAGCGCCTGCGCGTGACCCTCTTTGGGGGGCTTACGCGCCGATGCGCGGCCATGCGTGTCACCTGGCGCGAGGCCGGCGGCCACCCCGTCACCTGGCTTGCCATGCGCCGCGGTGCGTTCTGGGCGCGGCCGTTGTCGGCGTCACGGGGGGTGGTGGTGCGTGCCCTCGGCGCCCGCGGGGCGTTTCGGAGCGTGGCGCTTGCGGAGCATGGCGGGCATCTTATGGCGGTAGCCGATGCCAGCGCCCCGGGCGCGCAGGCCCATTACCATTGGATCGTCTCCGGCCGGCGTAAGGTGCGCATGGCGGTCAGCGAGCAGGCCTTCTATCGGGATGCGGCCATTGCCCGGCGCGACCGACCGGCGCTCTTGGGATTTTACGACTATGGGGTCGGCACGGTGATGCCGGCATCGGCCCTCGACCCGGCGCGCCATGATGCCGACGGGTTGTGGCTCGCTGATGCCCGCGGTCACTCATGGGTGCCGCTGCGCAATCCCCGCCGCCCCTGGTCGCAGGCCTATGGCCCGGGGCTGCGCGCTTTTGGTCTCCTGCAGCGCGATCGCGCGCGGCGCAACTATGGCGCGCACGCCGCGCGTCTTCAGGATGCCCCGGATGTGGTCGTGCGCGGCCTGGGGCCTTGGGCGCGCGCGGTGTTGCGCGAGCGGCCGAGCGCGCAACGGGGCGCGCCCAATGTGCGGGTGGCGTTCGGTCCGCGGGCGGCGGATCACGAGACGTTCCGCTATCGTCTTTCATGGACCCGCGCCATCAAGCGGCGCGGCGATCGCGCGATCGTGGTGTCCACGCTCATGGGCGGCAATGCCCGAAGCGGGGCGCGCATGTACGTCATCGACTATGCCGGCGGCCCGATCAGCCGACGGCTCCCGCGCCGGGCGATCGCAGGCGAGGTGCGGGTGCGCCCGCAGACCTTCATTACGCAGGATACCGTGCGCTACAACCCCTACACGCGCGGCTATCGCCAGGTCTTGCAGCTCATGCCGGTGCCCGGGCGCGCGGTGCACGTGCGCGCCTGGCTTACGGTGCACGGCGCGCGCGTCTCGGAGTTCTGGCGTTATCGGCTGCGCGCCTTGCGCATCGCCCGCTAGCGGCGGGGCCGGCCGGATGGCGCAGCGAGGCCACGACCGGCGCCGGCGGTGATGGCCTCGTCGCGGGCCCGGACACGCGGGAGGCGCCATGGCCGATGGGATGAGAAATGAGCTGGGACAGGAGGTGGGCTCGCCCGTGACCGGCTGGCGGCCGCCGCCCCGCCCGGATGATCGCGCGCTATCGGGTCGGCTGTGCGCGCTCGAGCGCCTCGAGGGCGAGCGCCATGCGCGCGCCCCCATGACGCCAACGCCCACGATCGCGATATGCGGATGTGGACCTATCTCCCGCATGGGCCGTTCGCCGATTTCCGCGCCCACCAGGCATGGATCAAGGAGGCCTGCCAAAGCGTCGACCCGTGGTTCTATGCGATCGTCGATCACGCCACGGGCCTTGCATCGGGGATCGCCTCGTATCTGCGCATCAATCCAGAGGCCGGTTCGATCGAGGTCGGCGCCCTGGTGTTTTCGCCGCTTTTGCAGCGCCGCCCGGCGGCCACCGAGGCCATGATGCGCATGATGGCGCGGGCCTTCGCGCTCGGCTACCGCCGCTATGAATGGAAATGCGACGCCTTGAACGAGGCCTCGCGGAAGGCGGCGGCGCGTCTGGGCTTTCGCTACGAAGGGACGTTTCGCAAGGCGGCGGTGATCAAGGGCCGCAATCGCGACACCGCCTGGTACGCCGTCACCGACGACGAGTGGCCGGCGCTGTCTGCGATCTTCGCGCGCTGGGCGGACCCCGCGAACTTCGACGACGCCGGGCGCCAACGGGTGGCGCTGTCGGCGCTCACCGGCGCGTGGCGCGGGGATTCGTGACGCCTATGGGGAAAGGCCCGCAGGCGCCGGCCATGGGCGGATCGGGCATCGCGGCTCAGCTTGTTGACCAATCGATCGCGGTTCACACTGGCGTGATCGGGCAGTGGAGGGCAGGCGATGGCGATAGAGCAGCAGGAGGCATGGCGGCATCGCGCCTGGGCGGTCCTGGCTCAGGTCTCGGCCGAGGCCATGATCGCCTGGGCCCATGACGGGCGGGTGTTGGCCTGGAACGAAGGGGCGGCGCGTCTCTATGGATTCGAGGCTTGCGAAGTGGTCGGGCGTGACGCGCGACCATGGCTCGGCATCTCCGATCACATCTCCTGGCCGCCCGCGGATCTGCGCGGACGCCTGGCGCTCGAGCTCGAGCGGCGCCACAAGGACGGCACGCCGCTTGCGGTGCTCGCCGACCTGCATCCGATAGAAGACGAGCGCGGCCAATCCATCGGTGTCGCCGAGGTCGGTCGCCTCGCCCCGCGCACGCTCAGCATGGCGCGCGCGCAGCAGCAGGCCTCGCGATTGCATCTGGCGGCGATCGTCGAATCCTCGGAGGATGCCATCATCGGCAAATCCTTGAATGGCGTGATCCAGTCGTGGAACCGCGGGGCCGAGGGCGTGTTTGGCTACGGGGCCGAGGAGGCCGTGGGCCGGCCCGTGACGATGCTGATCCCGCCGGATCGCCACGGCGAGGAGGATCGCATCCTCGCGGCGATACGTTCGGGCGAGCGCGTGTGGCCTTACGAGACACTGCGGGTGCACAAGGATGGCCGTCTCATCCAGGTGTCGATTACGATTTCGCCGGTCTATGACCTCTCGGGTCGCGTGGTCGGGGCCTCCAAGATCGCCCGTGACATCACCGCCCAGCGCGCCGCGGAACGCGCCCTGGCGGAGGCCGAGGAGCGCCTGCGCGCGGTCGTCGACGCCGCGCCCGTGGTGCTGTTTGCCTGCGATGCGCAGGGCCATATGACCTTGCTGAGAGGGCGCGCGCTCGAGGGTCTCGGTTTCAAGGGCGATGGGCTCATCGGTCGCCCATTGCTGGACATGCGCGGCGGCGCCGCCGAGGGCTTCGCGGCCCAGCTGGCGCGGGCCTTGCGCGGGGAGCGGTTTCGCGCGGTGCTCGGGGTCGCGGGCGGGCTCCTGGAGATCCGCTGGTTGCCGGTGCTGGGGGCCGAGGGGGCGATCAGCGGCGCCTGCGGGGTGGTTGTGGATGTCACCGAGCAGCGCCGCGCCCAGGAAGAGGCGGCGCGCACCAGCAAGTGGGAACTGTTCGGCACGCTCGCGGGCGGCATCGCGCATGATTTCAACAACGTGCTCGCGGCGATCGTCGGCAACCTCGCGCTCGCGCGCATGAAGCTCGGGCCGGCCTCGGAGGCCGCGGCCTTTCTCGCCGAATCGGAGAAGGCGGCCATGCGCGCGCAGGGCCTGACCCGGCAGCTCCTCGGTTTTGCCAAGGGCGAGCGCGCCCCGCGGCGCGTGGTGGATCTCGGCGCCTTGATCGAGTCGACCGCGCGCTTTGCCTTGGGGGGATCGAACGTGCGCGCGCACGTGCTCGTGGCCCGCGATTTGTGGAAGGTTCGCGGCGACGAGGGGCAGTTGAGCCAGGTCATGAACAATCTCGTCATCAATGCCCAGCAGGCGATGCCGGGGGGCGGGTCCGTGGAGATCCTGGCGCGCAACGTGTCGCTGGGCGGGCACGAGACCGCGCTCGGCGCCGGGGATTATGTGCGTGTCGACTGCGTGGATCGCGGGGTCGGCATCGACAAGCGGGACGTGACACGCGTCTTCGACGCGTTTTTCACCACCAAGGCGCAGGGCAGCGGGCTTGGGCTGACCGCGAGCGCGCGCATCGTGAA